>JAQNCM010000668.1 GCA_029237615.1 Mucilaginibacter sp. | reverse complement strand
TCTCTATGGATATCACACGCGAACTCGGTGAAGTTATTGAAGTCACCAACGTATCAAACGGCTTACTCAACGCCGTAAACTCGACCTCTCTCCTTGATAGCAGTCAAACCTACGCCACCACGGCGTTCGTTAAAGGCGCAGGCGAGCTTTTCAGCAAGATCACTCAAGTCAGCAGCAACGCAACGCTGACGACGAGTAGTCTCGGTTCTCTCGTGAACATCACCACAACCGGTGTTGTCGCTACTCTACCCTTAGCCTCTACCTGCCCAGCTGGTAGCTCCGTAACGTTTGTCTACCTTCAGGCAACCGGAACGAGCTCCATCTCCGCCGCCGGCGCGGATACGCTTTTGTATGGAGGGGGATCGAGCGGAGCTTCCGTCTCTCTACCTCCCGGCTTTGGTATCCAACTCGTATCCGATGGGGTGAGCTCCTGGATTTCAGCAAACCAGACTCTACCCGTGTCGTTTGCCACGCTTCTTGCCGGCAACAATACCTGGACGGGAACAAACACCTTCAACAATACCGTGTCCCTGTCAGGCTCGGCAATCAATGAAACCCAGGCATCTTCGATCTCCGGAGCCTCGACAACAAACCTCGGCGGTGTTGCGGGAAACTACGTCTTTGTCGGAGGCGCTGCAACGACCATCAATTCTTTTGGAACCGCACCTGCTGGTATCGAGCGGACCGTGTTCTGGAACGTCACCGGGACAACCTTAGTGCTCAGTGGCTCCCTTGGCTTGCCAGGAGGGGCAAACATCGTAACGACCTTGGGCGATACGGCGATTTTCCGCTCCGAAGGTGGGGGTAATTGGCGATGCATTTCCTATCAGCGGATTAATGGTCTTTCGCCGAAGGCGGTGTTTAGTGCCTCATTTTTATCCGGTCCCCTGACCTATGCCGCGCTGGGTGGGTCTATCACGACTGTCGCACACGGACTTTCCCAGAGGCCTAACTTCGCTACCGCGTGCGCCCGGTGCATCACAGCAGAGGGTAATTACGTCGCGGGGGATGAGATCTCTCTTCCAGGGATTTATGAGGCCTGGGGTGGGTCGACTAATTCTGCCTCCGGAACGACGTTACAATGGGACGCGACAAATATTCGGCTTATTGTCCCTGTAGGCATTTCACAATTCGCAGTCGCAAATAAGGATGGCTCAGGGGTAGTGACCTTAACACCAGCCAATTGGTCGTTCTACTTCAGAGCTTGGTACTAGGAATTGTGATGACTACTCATGCAGTAGATGCGGCCGGTCACTATCTGGGCGCCTTTGGGGGAGGGACCGTCACCGAGAGGTTGATGAATGGCTCGGTCATAATCCGGGATGTGAGCCCTCTGCTGCCTGAAGGCGCAGTGATTGTCAGCCACCCACCGGCGGATATCCGACAGGTCTGGAATGGTAGTAGCTGGGCCTTCGGTTAAAATCAAGACGGGTTCTGCTGCAATGAAGGAGCCCGTTTATAGGATAAACTTTATATTATGGCAGAGCCAGTGTCGACATCGGCCGCAGCATTCTTTTCGATGACCAAGGTCTGGTCAATCTTCGCCAGTGTTTGTGGGTCGATCATTCCAGTAATGGCTCTCTCCGATAAACACAAGGTGAGCGTACGGGGGTCGCTGTTTATGGCGGCGACTGGTTCCAGTTTCGCCATTTTCGTTGGACCCTGGGCGGCAGTCTATTTCAACATCAATTCTATCGAAGCAATTGCCGGCCTCTCCTGGACCATGGGGGTGGTCGGCGTTTACTTAATTCGGGCCGTTTTGAAATGGCTCGACACCAAAGGTGTGTCGGCCGTTGATCGGCTTTTCTCCAAGGTGACAGGCACGGAACCAGCAGAGGTTGTCGTGATCAAAGAGCGGATCTCAGTTGTTGAGGGGCAACCGAACCGTGATGAAGCCGGGGACTAAATCTAAGCGGAGTCATGAAGAACTATGTTTTTTGAATATTGCAATGTGGGAGGCATCGTAGCGGCAGCGGAATTCCTGATCTCGATCGGCCTTGGCGTTTGTGCCCTCTCGTTGGCCCTTCATTTAAAGAAGCGCCGTTTCCTCAGAGGTCGGTGGTACTCCTCGCTGCGCCACCTCTTAACCGCGCTGGCGATTGCCGGCCTTAGTAATGCCTGGACCGTCGTGCTGGTCGGACACTCTGACGTGAAGGCCACGGAACTCCTCCTCAACCTATCCTTGATCTCCCTTATCGGATGGGTCTGGGCCTTTTACAGATACAATCTCTTCAAGCAAGAAGGGCCGTGTAGTCTGGAAAAGATACTAAAATTCCTACATAGCGAAGTCGTCGACAACCGCTCACTGAGCGCACGAACGAAACGACTTTGATCTCGGCCTTTTGGCCTATCATTAATAAAGAACATTCATGGCTTATTTCGGTAACGCAGTCTATCCGCTTCCCCTAGTCAATCCCGGCGACATTGTCACGGTCACGACCTCGACGGCTCTGTCGGAGGCTTCGTATGGCAAGACCTTCGTCCTCACCGCGGCCGGAGCTCTGACGATCACGCTGGCTCCTTTGCTGGCGGCGTCGACGACCCGGAAGGTCACGCTGATCAACGACTCTGTAGCCGGTGTCACCACGATCAATGCGTCGGGATCTGATCGCATCCGTGCGCAAGGTGTGAGCGTCGCCAGCTTCACCTTGACCGCCGGCGACGTCATCATCCTGCAGAACAACGGTTCTACCTGGAGCATCGTCGATAACTCGAGCTGGAAGGTTAGCGCCGGCCAGGTGCAATCCGGCTCGATGTTTACAGCCGCTGCTGGAGGCACTCCGGATGCGCTGACTGCGACGTTCACCCCTGCAATTACCGCGGTCGCCAATCAGACTGTCCTCGTCCGCGCTGCAGCTGCGAATGCGACGACGACTCCTACCTTCAACCCTGGCTCGGGTGCGCTGACCATCGTCAAGGGCAACAATCAGCCTTTGGCCGTAGGGGATATCTCCGGAGCGGGTCATTGGCTGGAGCTGGCGCTCGACGCCACGCTTGGCAAGGCGATCCTGCAGAACCCTGCCGCCGGCGTCGCCGTGCAGGCGATCGGCAAGCGCCAGACTGTGATGAGTGGCCCCGTTGACGCCAACGGCCTTGCGAACGAAATCGGTACCGGCTCCGGCTTGGCTCCGACGCTGAATGGAAATATCACTCCCGTAGCGATGACTTTTGCTGCGGGCTTCGGTCCGAATGGGGCGATCGACAACGCCGGCATCGTCAGCAGCACACAATCATTTCCCTCTCTCCCGGCGAGTGCCCTGTCATTCCTGACGGTTGATCGCAACGCCTCGACCGGCGCATTGACGCTGGGTAGCACTTTGGCTCCTCCACAGTACGGGACCACTTACAATCAAGCGGCGCAATCCGTCCTGCAGTTCGGCGGAGCCGCCGGTTCGACCACTTTCTTGGACGACTTTGGTAATACGTGGATTGCGCAAGGTGGCGCCAAAGTGCAGACCAACCAGTTCAAATTCGGCACTGGTGGACTTGGTGGTGGTGGTACTAGCAATGCCCTAAATGGCAGTACCGATTACGTCAGAACGACCTCAATTACCAATTTGGGTAACGGGGGTTGGTCTATGAGGGGTTGGTTTTACTTTACTACCTTCCCCACCACCACGGGTATTATGAGTGCCGTAAACGCCGGAGGTTGGGGCGCATTTGCGGTTATTACTACAAATAAAGTAGCAGTAAACTTATCTTCCAATGGTAGTGCAGCCGATATTGCTAATGGTACTACTGGTGCTGCTACTATAACTACTAATACGTGGTATTTCATTGAACTCACTTATGATAGCGTAGCCGGTAAATACTTCGTATACGTAAATGGAGTACTAGATCAAACAATTAATTCTGCTCTTCATGTTTGTCCAGTCGTTAATACTTTTTTTGGTGCAGGACAGAGTTCAGGAACCACTTATTACACAACAGGTTACGCAGATAAATTTGAATGCTTACCATATTGTCAGCATCCTAACGGAACGACGTACACGGTACCAACCACCGCTCCAAACGTCGCAACCCAAGGCTACGCTTCAGACTGGTTCAACACCAGCAACTACACGATGAACCAGGTGTCGGCCGCGTCGACTGCCGCCGGTACGCCTCCTACCTTCACTGCGAAGCAGCGTCTGTATGTTGGTGAAGCTACGACTGGAGCGGCGGCGGTGAGCAGCGTGGTTAGCTATGCTTATAATGGGCAATATAACAGTGGATGGTACGCGGTAGCGATAGCGACGCAGTACGTGAAAAGTCATAATCTAGGTACGTCGTTATACACGTCGGCTACGGACTTCAATTCGATTGTTTCAGACGTTGGAGCCCAGATCATGGTTTCGACTACCGGAGCAGGCGGAGGAGGCTGCGCAGAGCGCCGTGGTCGCAATACACATACCGTTGATACGTCGAACAACTATGTGTGGTCACTATCTACCTCAACGACAGGGCCCGGCTCTATGACCACTGGCTATTATCGGACAATTACACAAAGGAATTGGTAGTCGGAAAAAATATGAACGGATACATTGACACACTAGGGAATTACTACGAGGGCGATCGTCAAGGCAACGACCTCGTGGTCCCGCAACGGCCAGACTACACATACACCTGGTCCGGCAACGCATGGGTTCCTCCCGCGGGCCCGGCTCTAGCAGAGCTCATCGCTCAGAAAAAAGCTGACATTCAGACTTACCGGGATCAGCTTTGCCTGACGACGCCCTACAACGGGAAGGTCTTCCAGACAGACCTGAATTCCAAGATTCAGATCTCGGTCATCGTCTTCTCAGGAACTGTGCCCGATACGGCCAGCCAATGGCGGACCGCGGACAACTCGTACATGCCTATGACTTTGACCGACTATCAAGGTTTGATGGCGGCTATCACCGCACGAGAAGGAGCGGCTTTCGCCAATTCCTTCGTCCTCCAGGACGCCGTCTCGAAACTGACGACGGTGAAGAAAGTACAAGCCTTCGACATCACAACTGGCTGGCCGACATAAAGCATAAATCGGCCGCATTCGGCTTTCGGCGTAGCAGTACGATTAAAATCACCAGTAGATACTTACACTGGTGATTTTTTTATGCCCTTAACGGTCGCTCAACTCAAGACCATTGCGCCAAGCATGACCGCTTCCAGGATCGACACGTTCCTGGGCCCGATCAATGACGCCATGATGAAGTTCAACATCAACACGCCGGCGGCTCAGGCCATGTTCCTGGCTCAGATCATGCATGAGAGCTGCGCCTGCTATTACACGAAGGAGCTGGCATCCGGCCAGGCCTATGAGGGACGCAAGGATCTCGGCAACAGCCAGCCAGGCGACGGCGTGCGCTACAAGGGTAGGGGCCTCATCCAGATCACCGGCCGGGCAAACTACGCTGCAGTGACGATGGCTCTCGATATCGATGTGCTGAGCAATCCCGAGCTCCTCGAGGCGCCGGAGAATGCAGCGCTGTCGGCCGGCTGGTTCTGGTCGACGCATGGCCTGACCGAGCTCGCCAGCGCCAATACCGCAGACGCCTTCGAGAAGGTCACCCGCCGCATCAATGGCGGAATCAACGGCCTGGTCGATCGCCAAGCCTACTGGGGCCGAGCCAAGATTGCTCTCGGCGTGAAATAATGCTTATGACACTACGTAAACTTTTGAAGGACGTGCTGACAGAGAACGACGGGCAAAGCTATTGCCCGGTTCGTGTCTTTGCGGCCGCCCTAAGCACTCCCACCGTGATCCTGTTCGTCACCGGTTTCAGCCGAGCGATCTATCAAGACCATTTCAATGGTCTGGACCTCGCTACGGCCTTTTCGACCATGTGCGCTGGCTTTGCCGCCCTCGGCGCCGGCGTCGCAGTGAAGTCCTTCTCGGACAACCGAAGCCGAGACGACGCCACTCACGGATAATCAAGAACCTTTGACATGCTCTCCTTCCTCCCTCTGATCATCGAAGCCATCATCAAGCTCTTCTCCTCGAGCTCGGCGGGCACGGTTGCGACCGTAGCGGAAGGCGTTGTCGGCGCCGCGGCAGAACCCTTCCTGAACCCTGCCAAGATGGCTCTGAGGATCGGAATGATCGTTGCGATCGTGGCGGCGATCGGAGGCGCCTGGTGGTACGTCGACCATCTCAAATCAGAGGTGAGCGTCGCTCAGTCCCAGGTTGCGGCCTTGACCTCTGCCAATGCTCAGCAGAAGCAGGCTCTCGATCTGTGCACGGCCAACACGGAAGACCTGAAGAAGGCTTCCGACGCCTTGGCGAAACAGGCAGCTGAAGCACAAGCCAAAGCCGAGGTCGAAGCCAAGCCTCACTACGATAAGGCCAAGGACATCATGAATACGAAGCCGATCGCCGGCCAGTCCGACATCGAGGCGATCAACGCACTCCTGAATTCCTTGATTCCGGTGAGGATCCAGCCATGAGAAAGCTCCTGCTGGTGCTCCCGCTGCTCCTCTCGGCTTGCGGCACCGTCCCGATTTCGGTTCCACAGATCGTCAAAGTCCCGGTGAAGGTTTTCTGTAAGACCACGCCGGTCCCTAAGCCGTCCATGCCCTTCGATGAGCAGGCGACGCCGATCATGAACCCTAGGCTCAAGGCCATCCTTTTCGCCGCTCAGGAAGAGAACCTCAAGGGCTATTCCAAGCAGCTCGAGGGAGCCTTGGCCGGCTGCAGCCCTCCTCCTGGCGAACCAACCTTTTCCATAACGCAGCCTACTCAATGACCACACCCGTCTATCACATCGAAATCAAGGAAGGCGCCGACTACTCGGTCACCTTCACCTACGAGGATCCAGAGACGACTCTGCCGATCGATCTTACCGGCTACTCAGCTGTCATGAAGGTGCGGCAGGGGTACGATGGCTACGCCAGGCTTGATGTCGACCTGTCATTCACCCCAACGCTTGGAGGCGCGGACGGCACCGTTCAGGTCCTGATCCCCGGCTCGAGCACGAACAACCTCATGTGGACAGTCGGCGTGTACGACGTCTTCCTCACGTCGCCGGCCGGCCGAGTGACGAAGCTGATCGGCGGGTTCTTCGTGGTCATCCCGAGCGTGACGAAGGTCACTTATGGCTAGTCGTCAGGTGTGCCGTATTGGCGATCAGGGTGAGGGGATTTGCTTCGCCCATGATACTCCTCAGAATTTCACAACCACGTTCACCACCGGCAGCGCTGTGATGTTTGCCGATGGAATTCAGATCTGCGTGGTCGGGACGATCGGCACGACGACCTGCGGACACCACACTCGAGCCACGACTGGCTCAGGTCTTTCTGGAGCTACCGACGGGGCGATTCACCGCGTCGGAGATGTCGGTGTCGTCATCGAAGACGAGCGAGGGACTTACACAGCCACGACGGGCTCTCCGAGCGTCGACTCCTTGTAGACCAGCTTAAAATTTCCCTATGAAATCGATAACCCTCAACACCGTTCGCTTTATCACGTCCGACGACGTCTACCATTACACGGTCGACAATCGTCCTTTGCAGGACCTCGAGTCTAATGACGAGATCCTCAAGGTCCAGCTCCAGCGGCAATCTCCTTTGACCACGGGTGACGTTGGTGACGCAAACATCACCACCGGTGCCTCCGGAAAAACCACCGTTTTCTATAACTCCCCGCTAACTGTCGACCGGGCTGTCACGCTGAACACGACAAATCCTCAAGACGGCGATCTCGTCCGTGTCGTTCGAACAGCGGGCGCCACGGGCTCCTCGTCCCTTCACGTTCAGGGTGGCGGTGCGACGCCAAAGGTCATCGCGGCCGGGCAGTGGGTGGACTACGAATTCTGGGGAAATGGACTGGGTATTTGGATGGAGACCGGCTTCGGTTCACTGTAATAGCGACTTGCATAAGCTAAAAAAAGCCCGGAGAAATCCGGGCTTTTCGTTTATGGAAACTCTCTCGGCTCTTTGCGCCAATCGAAGATCCTGAGCTTGTTTCTGACCGCCTGCTTGTACATGTCGTCTGTCCCGTTGCCACCCGGGAAGAGCACCACGGCGCCAGCCATCCCGACATATCTCGCCATCTCACCGTTGCGGATGATGCCGGCGATGTTCTTCCGACCTGGCTGCTTGTACTTCTCCCAGTCGGCCGGGAAGGGCTTCACCGGTAGGCCTCGAGCTACGGCCCAGGCTTTGCCGGCCAGGTCGGCTCCACGCTGTTCACCTTCTACGACCTCTGTGATGCCGATCGTGCCGTGAAGCCGATCGAGATCCGCAGCGTCCTGATCAGTGAAGACGTACTCGCGGCCGCCGGCGATGATGACCTTCATGATACCAGCTGTTCCGTGCGAGCTTTCTCGATCATATCTACATGTTTGCGGATGTAGCGCATGAACAGCATCGCCCTGTCTGAAGCTAAGAACGTTGCATCACCAATATCCGAGATCGGCACGGGAAACTCAAAGCCACACTCAGTCGCATACCAGAGCTCGCCGTCTTTGTACCGGACAAAGGTAACTTGCTTTCCATTGGAAATCATATCCTTGATGTTCATAATCTACCCTTTGATTGAAAATTACGTGCTTGGTTGCGGATCCGGGATGTCGTCGGTGGAATAGGTATTGCCCGTCACCCCGTACCTCTCCAGAGCCGAGACACACACCGCGGCGACCTGGACGAGCTCGTTTAGCGGTGCGCTCTTGCCGGGAAGGTTCTTGATCCAGCCCAGCTTGGCTTCGTCGAGCTCGGATTCCACCACCATCAGATAGCCTGGTAGAGATTGTGGCTTGTCCTTACCCCATTTTTCATCCTGGTGTTGACGCTCGGCCGCGATGGCTTCGAACACCTGTTGCATTGTTAAAACGTTCACTTCTTTCCTTTATGAAAATTCAAACTCCACTCTTGGCTGCCAAAATTGAAGCGGCCGCGGCGGTGGCGAGGGCGTCGACCCTCTCGTTCTCAGGATGGCCGGCGTGTCCCTTGACCCACTTCCAAGTGAGCTCGTGGGCCTTGGTCAGCTCGTCTAGTTCCCGCCAGAGGTCGGCGTTCTTGACGGGCTTTTTCGCAGAGGTCAGCCAGCCGTTCCTCTTCCAGCCGTGGATCCATTCGGATATGCCCTGCTGGACGTACTTACTATCCGTGTAGATCGTTGCCTTGACCGGAACTTTGAGAGCTGCAAGGGCACTGATAACGGCCTGGAGCTCCATACGGTTATTGGTGGTGTCAGGTGTGCCTCCGGAGATTTCCTTTTCCGCATCTCCGTAGCGGAGTAGGGCTCCCCATCCACCTGGCCCAGGGTTCCCAAGGCATGCGCCGTCGGTGAAGATCTCTACGATTGGATTCTCCACTCTAGTCCTTTGACGGCTTGCCGAGATCCGAGACGTTCTTGACGAAGTCGCTGACGGCCTCGGTCGTATAAGGCTCCTCCCGATCCGTCAGAGAGCCTCCCAACGTGACGATGTCGGCGGCGACCGAGACAGGGACCGTGACCACCGCGGCCGCGGCTTTCACGGCTGATTCCAGAAATTTAAACATGCTTGTTCCTTATGAAGTTTTGTCCCTCATCCGTTGCGCTGAACGGGTAGAGAGATCGATACAGGGCTCTCGCCTCCTTGTGAGTGACGATCTTGCCGGCGATCACGTTGGCGCTGCTCCCAGGGAGAGAGCGGGGCTCATACCAGCCGGTCTTGGTTTCCTGCTCAGAGAGTGGCCGCTCCTCGTCGTAAGGCCCGATCTCAGAGGCGCCGCAGCCCAAGCAGTGATAGGGCCCGCACTGGATGAAGCCGACCCCCACGTCAGCCACGTCGCAATCGCAGGGCTCTGCGCAGTAAGGGCAAGGCACTCCTTGGTCAGGACCTAGGTAGCTCAACCTGGGCCCCCTGAATTGGTTTTTCCTTTAAACGCAGCCATGAGCTCCGGCACCAGCTGCTTCAAGCTCATTGCCGCCTCTAGCAGCTCCTGGCCATCGGCGACGATCCCTTCGATCGGCGTCTTGGGCCTGTCGAGGTTGAGAGCATCGAGCTGGACCTGCATCATTCGTTCGCCCGAGTACGGCAACGTCAAAACGTGCTCGAGGTCCGGGTGGCGGAAAACGATATGATCCATGTCCTCGTTGAGTTGATACTCCAGCTCAACGGTGATTTTTCCTTTCATGTTCATCCCCTGATCAGCTCGCCGCCAATTTCGCAACCGCTACATTCACGTTGGCGTTGTACACGACACTGTTGTACTTGAGGGTGAGACCAGCTGCGACCTGATCCTTGAAGTCCGGTGCGTTGACATCGAGGGTTGCCATGTGCGCGGCCAGCCAGACGTTGTCCTCCTGGCCATCCCAGATCTTCATGTAGCCGGCGCCGTAGCCATTGGCCCAGCGCAGGCGGTTCAGCTCCGTCTTGGCGACGTAGGTGGTGTAGAGCTCGTCGACGGTGATGCCGAGATCGGACAGCAGGCCCACGAAGGAGTAGAGATATCCCATGACGTCTCGGCCACGGACATTCTGAGTCGAAACATCAGCGAGGAAGTACCTGGCCGCGGACCGAATCAACGCAGGGTCCCGCTCGGTAGCGACGTCGTCGTCATGGCCTTTGAACGCTTCAGCCAAGATCGCAAGGCCTTCCTCGTCGCCGTGATCTTCGAGGACACGGCTGAGCAGGAAGTGCCAGATGTCGATGGCCTCGAGCTTGACTTGCTCGAAGTCGACCGCTGCAGGGGCCTTCTTCCACCACTTCCAGGGCAAGTGATCGAACAGCTCGACGGCCTCCACCATCATGGCGTCCTCCCAGCGGAAGCCGCGGTCTCGCCAGTTGGGATCGACGACCTTGTTGAGCTCGTCCTGGGTGGAGAGCATGGTTTGAAGCTTGAGTTTTGTAGTGTCCATTGAAGCTCGCAAAAAAAGCCGGCTAGGTGGCCGGCGGAGATCAGGTTGATTCAGGGACGGTCTTGTCTCTGATTTCCCGGATCTTGGTTTGTATGGTGGCCAGCATGTTCAGGGCCAAGCCCTGTTTGCTGCCGCTGTTGGACATGGCGCTGAGCCTTGAATAGAAAGAGCCCACCAACTCGTCTAAATCGGTGAGCTCCTTGTTCAACGCGGTGCCGTCCTCAGTTGAGGTTGCGCTTTGCATCGAATCGCTTTCGGTCGAAGTGAGCCATCAGACTGCGGCCGTAGGTACCGCCGCCAACTCGACCGCGGGTGCGCTGACGTTTTGGAGTGGAGTTGTCTGCCCAGTAGTGACCGTCATATCCGGCGACGAGTTGGGCGGTGCCCCCGATGAGTGTCAGGAGAAGTTGGGCTTGATTGACATGCATCAGATCACCTCCGTTGGCGCCGCAACAGGGGCCGGGACCGAGGCAGGAGTAAAGTCCACATAGAACTCCTGGTTGAGGTTGAACTGCTCCGCGGCCGCAGCGTTGATCGTGCCGATCGTAATCTGGCCCGACGGCGTGTATTTGAAAAACTGGTCGTTTTCCGGACTGCCACCGTAGACCGGCATCATGGAAATCGACTTGAGGCCTTCTCCCAGGTCGTTCACGTTCGTCACTTTGAATTTTGCTCGTACAGTCATACAGTTCTTTCTTAGGTTTTTTGACGCGTTGTGTTTGCCGATTCTTCTTCGCCGAGGAGCGCAAAATAAGCCGCGCCATCGACGTAGTCGTCTCGGTTGTAAAAGCCTTGGATCTCCCGGGCCTGTTTGAGGCTCAGCATGAATCGCCAGCCGTCGTCTACGGACAGATTGTTCCCTGTCCAGGCGTTGAAGATGGCAACAGTCTTGTCCATGCTTCGCTCGCCGGCCGGCTGGTCACGGAGCTGGGCCCGGGCCTTCATGGTGCTGACGGCTTCGTCCAGAAAGTCCGGGGCCGGATCACGACGGTTTTCCGGCTTGCTTTCTCCGTGGACTGCCTTGAGCTGCTCTGGGCTCATAAACCCCTCAGCCAACGTCCCACTGTCGTCAGAAGAGGAGGCTTGACCACCGTAGTGTCTACTGGTTCCTTCAATTCGCATATAGGTCCCTGGTCAGTTCCGCTCAGCTCGCCAGGTTCGGCGTCATTACGGCCGGCGCCTGGACTGGAGCCGGTTGGGTCGGCGGGGGGACCACTGCAGCGGCTACCTCCGGAGCCGGAGCTGGCGAGAACGCGGATTCGACCTTGTCGACGACGGCAGCGACGTCAGCCTTCGCCCCGGTCCAGATCGTCTCAGCTTCACCTTCGATCTTATCGATCAGGGTGTCTGCCTTGGCCTCTACCATGGCTACGCCAGGCAGTGCGTCCACCTTGTTGGTGGCTTCGACCGCGCCCTGATAGACCAGGTACACAACGCCGAGCGCTGCCTTCTCGTAGTTGCTGGCCTGCAGATTGTCGGTCACGCCGGCGATGATGTCGGCAACCGTCTGCCCGTCCAGCTTCTCCCAGGTGTTGTCGACATCCGCGGCGAAGGTCGCAGCCAGGTGTTCAGCGACGTGAGCGATGGCTACCGTCTTCTTCACGACGTCGGCACTGGCGCCGGACAGCTTGCCGGCGATCGACGATTCGATGCTCGAGAAGAAACTCTCGATGTCCTTGATAATGTTGAGACTCATGAAATTCCTTTTACGTTAAAGTTTGCCGGCCAGAAGGTCGGCCAATACAGCCAGGGTGACGGGAGCTCCTGCTGCGTTCTTATGACCGCCGCCGCCGAACTCCTTCGCCAACGCCGAGACATCAAGGTCTCCTTGCGATCTGAAACTGAAGATCGGATTGCCGTCGGCGGTAATGAAATACGTCAAAGCGAAGTCTACACCAAGTAATTCGCTTTTGTAAATAGCTTCACCCATGTCGGACGGGTTATTTGTGTAGTTCAGTACTCCGGCTTTAAGTCCCCTGAACGGCAGGACCGCGACATTCGCCAGTTGATTCTCCACCACATGTCTCTGATAGGTGATGATGGCGTGGCCGTTCTTCACCGCTTCAGTGAGGACGTACTGCTCGCCCAGCGAATCCCAGGCGACCATGTCGTCGCCGATCATCGACATGCTTGCGGTGATCTCCCGGGTGCCAGGGAGCTTGAACTGCCACAGGTCACGGTCCTGGATGTGGCGCAGGAGGGGAGGCATGGAGGCATTTGGATGGAAGTACTCCCATGCCAGCACGGCACCCGACTTCGTCATGTCGAAATGGGCGTACTCACAGCCCCGTAGAGCCTCTTCCGCGGTCTTGTGGTGGTCGAGTACCACCAGCTTCTCGACGCGGCTCCTGAGCTCATCCAGGACGTCCCTGGCGTAGGAGAAATCGACGATGTAGACCTCGGCGTCGGCGTCGATCTCCGGAATAGGCTTCCCGTACTGAACCGGGATGTAGGTGGCTGCGTCACCGAACTTCTTCCAGGCAGCGTACTTGGCGCCAAGGCCGTCTTGGCAATTGGCATGATACAAAACGTAGGTTTTCACTAAGGGTCCTAAGGGTTATAGGTGGTCGAGTAATCCATCGAGGTCGACCGAATCCTCGTCGTCAGAGACGATGGTTTCTTGGTTGTTGTGCCGGACGATCATCTGGGTCCGGAATGTCAGATCCGTGCCGTCCAGGGTCAGCTTGGTCCTGATCTCGATGTTCTCCTTGAGGAACTCGATCAGGCGCTCCGGGGTCATGGTTGATGGGGTCGACATACCGCCGGTGGTCATCGTCGAACCGTTTGAGTACCCCCTTCTTTCGCGGAGTCGACGCCCAGCTTCTAAATCAGTCTGATAGCGTAGATCTGCGTAGATATCCTGTTGGTCCGGCCCGAGCCTCACACGGCGAAGTGGGTCGATGTCATTTAGGATTCCAAGGGGTCGGGCCTGCGTTTCCCGAGGTCTATTCCGCCTCGTGGGTGTGAGATTTTGGATGGTGTAGCCCTCCGGGGTCGTAACGTTTGCTCCCGGTGGTGGAATATCAAAGGACAGAGTTTCGATGGTGAAGGGAGCATGTGTAGAAAACGAATGGCCAGGCCGAGGAGGAGGTTGAACGAGGATTCTCGTCATACCTGGGTGTATGTCATGGACGCTCATATCACCGTTCGGAGCGGTAATGGCGACGCGCTGCTCGGTAACTTCAGGAGGAGCTTCGTCGAAGTAAGACGTCGGCGGTGGGAAGATATTAACAAGCGGCGGGATGTTAAAAGTACTCATAAGGTCTTTCAGGCGTGGGCCTAGTATCTAATAACGGCTTATACCAATGATTTCAGGAAACTAAAAAAAGGGAGCACGTAGAAATGTGCATGCTCCCGAAATAACCACCGGATAGGGACGGTGGTTGAGGGTTAATTAAGCTGGAGAGTCGAACCAAGCCGCCTCAAGTTGGGCAGTGGCTTCCTCCATGTCGAGACCGTGAAGGGTGAGCTCCTGCAGACTGCGCTCAAATGCTTCCTTCTCGTCTTGTCCCATGCGTCTATCGCGGGCGTAGCGTTCACAGATCGTTTCGATCTGATCCATCCACCATTCTTTCATACGACCCATAGCGTTGCTCCATAACGGGTTGGGGATTGTGCTGCTTCGTTTTCAACTCGACGAGCTGTTGTGGCACGCCTGGCCAAGACGTGGCGCCGGCGGCCGCGGGCTCACAAATCTCATCCTCCGGTTGGACGCAGTCCACCGGAAGCAATGAAGTGGGACGTTGCATCCCACGCTGCTTTCGCAAATACTTGAAAACGGTTTGAAACTAGGGAGCTTAGACTCATCGTTCCGTACGACATCTCTTCAGCTGCAGGTGAATAGATCTCGAGCTCCGATCGACGACGTCGGGCCACGAGCTCGTATCATCTCCGCAGGAGAGAGAGTGCCGAAGGGCGTATCACCCTTCACTGACTCCTTTAAGTCAGACTCTAAGCTTTAAAACTGGTCGATGAACTCATCGATGTCTGGGAGCTGAGGAGCACCAGGTGAGCTCTTCAGGTACTGGGCCCCTGGGACATCGGCGACGCCGGTCCTCCAGCGCAGCTGGGGGCCGGATGTGTATAGAAGGTCGTAGCAACCTTCCAACCGGTATTACGGAAAGTACTTCATCGATGGGAAATTATTGGGTAATTCTGTAGGAAAATCATCGGGTTACCCAGTCCGACGTGAAGGAGCGAGGGGCCACTTTCGCCGCCCCTACTTGAATGCCTACTCATCCCATGCATCTAGGTCAACATCCTGTCGCGTTCGGGGCTTTCAAACAAACGCTGGTATGGAACGTCCAGCGAAATGAAAGCGTCGCTGTCCTCGGTGACCACGTACTTACCGTAGTGGTCTTCGATGATTACGACACCTTCTTCTTGATATTCAATAACATTCATGATTGCCATAATGAGCCCCGTGTAAGCAAAAGAATAACTTGGAAGAATTGAATTGCAGAAGCGATTTCCCTCTACAATTCTCTTATACCAAAGTTGGTTCTTTTGTTGAACGGATCAGAACGCTTTGAGGTAGTCGTCGACCGTGACGCCGGCGGTCTCAGCCAGCTTCAGCACCGTCTTCAGCATCGGGCTGTAGGTGCGGCGCTCCGCACGGGCCTTCTCGATGCGGCCGAGGGTACGACGCGAGACGCCGGTCAGGCGCTCCATGTCCGACAGGTTCATGCAGACGTCACGGCGGAGCAGGGTGGTATTGCGGGTAATTGTCTTACCGATTTGGTTCAATGTTGCCATTTAAATACACTCGTTTGAAAAATGGTGCGTTGATCGTATTGATGCAGCCTCTTGAAGCACCCAAGGAGAGACTGAACGGTACTAAGCTTGTACCAATAAAACCGAAGTTATTTACTCAGAGAGTATATCGAAAACGCGAAGTCAGTCAATATCTTTCCTGCGTCGACTGCGTTCGCCAAGGTCAAACCTTCAAGATCCTCGACATGAACGAAGTTGGCTTCCTTCTGCTCATCGAGCATATCGTCGCAATCGTCGATGATCACGTAGGACTTCGGCTTCAAGGATTTCCCGTAGAGGCTCGGGGTCACCAGGCCGCAGTCGATGAGATAGGACATGTCCCCTTCAAGCCCGGACAGGAACTCCTGAATTTCCCTCCCTCGATTCCAACCCACCGACCCTTGGCCAGTTCTGCCGATGACACGGCTAGAATCGATGCCGATGTACTCGAGCATCTCCCGGACTTGATCGACGTCGAGGCCGAGCCTCCACGACGAGGATAGAACGATGTGGGTATCGGTGACTTTGCAGAGCTTGTTGATCAGCTTGATATTGGCCTGATCGAAAGCCCCGACGTCACGGACGGGCGGGGAGTCCAAGAGCGTCAGGCTATTCGTCGCGGCTCCGGTTCGTGGATCCCGTCCCTCCGACACTATCACTGTCGACGGGAAGGGGTACGTACCATAGACGACGCTGGTTTTTACCGAGTTCAGCACGTCATCGATGTCGAGGAAGAGCAGGCGGAAATCGTCGTCTTTGAAATGCGGAAGGTCGTCCATTTTCTTAAGTCACCAGGTAATATGCGATTGCAATATACGTCAGGCCATGGAGCAGCTGGTCGAGACCGAGCAGCACCCAGAACCACTCGGAATTGTTAGGCTTCAGGTCGTATTTTTTGCCAATGTTCACCTTTGAATAATCGATGACGAAGTGAGCCACGAACTCGGCGGCGCCGATGGTGAGCAGCAGCGAGTTCAGCTGGTTGATCCCAAAGACCGCGCCGAGCACGATGATGGTCGTCCACGCATGAAACAGAGCGTGGATGTAGCCGCCGGAATGACGCCAATTTCCCTTGTTGGCGTACATGAATGCCGGCTGCAGGCAGAAGTCGCAGATGAAGTGCTTAACCGCCAAAGCGGTCAGCAGGATCAGGACGCTATTTGCAGGCGACATACATCCTCCGGCTGGGCGATGATGATCGACTGAGTCTCAGGGCGGAGCTTGATCCGGTTCTGCTCGGTGAGCTGGAGCAGAAGGGCCTTCAGCTTAGGCCAGTCGGTCCAGGTGAAGCGGCCGTTGCCTATGACGTCTCGGTTGTAAGGCTGATCGAAGACCAGGTGACCCCAGGTCGGTGCCATAGCTCCGGTGATCGTCGGCTTGTCGTCGATCAGGAAGTGGCCGCGGACGACCGTCTTGTCCTTGGTGAGGATGAGACGCTTCGTCCACCACGCTCCGGCATAGTGCTCAATCCAGGCTGCCTTCTCGGTGTGGCAGAGCAGGGCCTCGTATTCGACCTCCGGGGACGAGCAGATGAACGGCTCGATGAAGTGCGAGCAATTCTCCTGGATGTCCTTCAACA
>JAQNCM010000140.1 GCA_029237615.1 Mucilaginibacter sp. | reverse complement strand
AAGCCCTCGTACAATACCCGTCTAACATTTTATTCTATTTGGCAATGGCTATTTTAAATGTTGCCATGAGGTTAGATCTTGAACAAAGAAAATTACAACCGCAAATAATAGCTTAGGATTTAATGGGTTGAATAATAAATTAACTAATGTCATTAACATCTGCTATTAAGTCGAATCCCAAAGTAAAGAAATTTGTCCATTGGCTTTTAATCCCCCACCGCCAGGCCAGGCCCAGACTATGGGTGCGGTTATTCGTTAACCCATTTATTCACAAAAAAGGCAAAGGTGCTGTTATTAGGTTTAATACCCGGATGGATGTATTCCCATTTAAAAATTTCACACTTGGCTCAAACAGCATTATTGAAGATTTTGCTACTATAAATAACGGTGTAGGCGATGTTATGATTGGCAATAATACCAGCATTGGCTTAAGTAATGTAATTATTGGCCCGGTAAAATTGGGGAATTATGTAATGCTTGCACAAAATATAGTGGTATCGGGTCTCAATCATACGTATGCCGATGTTACTATGCCACCAAGAGTTCAAAAGGTGGTAACCGGTCAAATAATAGTCGAAGACAATGTATGGATAGGCGCGAATAGTGTTATTACGGCTGGGGTAACAATTGGCAAACATGCCGTAATTGGCGGTGGCAGTGTGGTTACAAAGGATGTCCCCTCCTATTGTGTTGCTGTTGGCAATCCTGCACGTGTTATAAAAAAATATAATTTTGAAACCGGCAGCTGGCAAAAAGTTTAATGAATTTTCTAAAAAAACTAATAAATAAACATACACTGTCTTTAGCCAGCAATGCGGTTATGCCTGTTATAGGCATGGTAACTGTTTCATTGCTTGCACGTAATTTATCCGGCGCCGACTTTGGAAACTGGACGTTATTTTTAATAACCTTCACCTTAGCCAATTTTTTCAGAACCGGTTTTTTACAAACTTCAGTAGTAAAATTCTATTCAGGAGCAAGCAAAGAAAGGGCGCTTAATATAGTGGGATCAACCTGGTATATTGGCTTTTTTTTAACAGCGTTTTTAGGCTTGATAAGCTTAATTGTATTTGTTTTCTGTAATGCCCATGGCTCCATGGCTATTATTATCAAATGGTTTGCAATCATTTATTTCTGTACACTGCCATCAAGCATCGCTTCGTGGGTATTGCAAGCCGAACAGCGTTTTGACCGTTTGTTTATTCTTCAATTAATCAGCCAGGGGTGTTTCTTCGTATCTGTCATCATATTAATTATTATCCACCAGGCTAACTTTCAGGCAGTTATTTATGCATACGGTATTTGTGCTATGCTTACGAGTGCATTTTCAATAGTAAGCGGGTGGGCTAACATAAAATCGATAGCCAATAAGAGCTGGGCTTGTATTAAAGAGATAGCCAACTTTGGAAAGTTTAGTGTTGGTACTTCTATCAGCTCGTATTTACTGAGAGGATCTGATACCTTTATTATAAAATTTATGTTTGCTGACCCTTCTGTTGTGGGTATATATTATCTTCCGCAACGTTTAATGGAAGTTATAGAAATTCCGTTAAGGAGCTTTATTGCAACTGCGCTGCCTTCAATGTCGGCCTCGATGCAACATAATGATAAGCCAAATATGACTTATATTATGAAGAAATATGCCGGTATCCTAACTATCCTGCTTATCCCTGTATCAGTCCTGTCGTTTTTTGCTGCCGATTTGGTAATTGATATCATAGGCGGAGCAAAATTTGCGCATACAGCAGCTGCTAATGTGTTTAGAATTTTCATGTGCTTTGCTATATTATTACCGGTAGACAGGTTTTTTGGTATAACCCTTGATATTTTAAATAAGCCGCATCTGAACTTAATAAAAGTGTTTTTAATGTTGGTGGTAAACGTGGCAGGCGACTTTATAGGGATATATTTCTTCCACAATATTTATGGGGTGGCAGTTGCATCCATATTTACTTTTTTAGCCGGTGTGTTTTATGGTTATTGGATCCTCAAAAAACACCTTGAATTTACCATGGCTGATATAATTAAGCTGGGCCTTACCGAAACAAGGCTTATTTTAATTAATTTGTTTAATAGTTTGCAAAGTAAAACAATTAACCAAAAGGCCTAACACTGATATTGATATTGATAAATACTTTATAAAAACCATCAGACTCTCATTATAATGAGCCTTAAGGATCAAAACATAATTATTTTTTCGCAAATGCAATTTGACGGACGTTTGGAGTCTACAAATTATATCATGGCAAAACACCTGGCTAAAGATAATAGGGTGTATTATGTTGACCGGCCCTATACCTGGCGTGATTATTTTCAATTTAGAAACACCGATAGTTTTCGTACCAGGAAACCTCACTTTTTTTCCGCTTCTGATTGTTTAATTGATACCGAAATACCAAATCTTAAAATAGTGATCACCCCACCGGTGCCATCCATTAATATGCTGCCCGAAGGTAAATTATACAGGTTGGCACTAGAACTAAATGAACAGATAGTGGGTAACCGTTTAAGAAAACTCATAAAAAAGCTTAATATATCCAACTATATCTATATAAACTCTTACAACTTTGCTTACCCTACACTAAGCAAGCTGCTTAATCCTGCTTTAACTGTTTATCATTGCGTTGATCCGATAATAGAACCGTATCAAACCAAACATGGATTAATATCGGAAGATGTATTGGTAAAAGAGGCGGATATGATTATATGTACCAGTAAAGAGCTGCGCAATCAAAAAGCGCTGTTAAATAAAAACTCATTTTTTATACCTAATGCAGCCAACATCAGCCATAGCCAAAAGGCACTTGACCCGTTATTGCCACTGGCAACTATTTTAGAAGGCATTAAAAAACCTGTGATCGGGTATTTTGGCGCTGTAGAGCGGCGAATAGATTATGAGCTGGTAAATGAGCTGGTAAAGAACAACCCCGATAAAAGTTTCGTATTTGTAGGGCCGGTTGACAATTACTATATAAAGGAAGAAGATTTTACAACAGCAAATTTGTACCTGAAGGGGCCTGTGCCTTATGAATTGATGCCAGGTGTTTTAAAAGGTTTTGATGTGGCCATAATTCCTTTTAAAAAGGACGAAGTAAGCAGTCATATATTCCCTTTGAAACTTTTTGAATACCTGGGCTCGGGAAGGCCCGTAGTGTCAACTGACTTTAACCCTGACCTGGAAGATTTTACGGATAATACTGTATTGTTTTGCAAAAACGCAACAGAATTTTCCGAAGCTATTGAACTTTCACTAAAGGATAATGATTTATTACAGCAAAAAAGACTAGCGGTTGCCGCCGACAATACCTGGGAACACCGGATAATTGAAATAAAAGAGTTGCTAAAAAGAAACCTGGATAAAAAATTTAATGATAAAGTCGCGATAAAAAATTGATATAAACCATTTTGCCCTATGTATCCGTATAAGGATAACAACATATGGAAATATTAACCTTTATCGCGGCATTAATCACCACTATTCTTTTTATTTACTTAGGATTTTATAGTTTTTACCTATTCATATTTTCAGTTGCCGGAAAATTGATCCGGGTTGCTGCTCCTGCTAAAAGTAATTCGCTTGCTAAATTTGTTATTTATATATGCTCTTATAAAGAGGACGATATCATCCTGAATTCTGCGGCAAGCGCTGTCACGCTTGATTATCCAAAAGAATTGTTTCATGTCTGTGTGATAGCAGATTCGCTGCATCCCGAAACAATTAAAAAACTTAAAAAAATGCCTTTGCAGGTAGTTGAGGTTGTATTTGAAAGCAGTACTAAATCCAAAGCGCTGCATAAAGCCATTGAAAATACAACTGAGGACTTTGATGCTGCCATTGTTTTTGACATAGATAACGTTGCAGCTCCCGATTTTTTATACCAGGTAAACAATTACCTGCAAGCCGGTAACACGGTAATACAAGGCCATCGGATTGCTAAAAACACCAATACATCAATCGCAATACTGGATGCTATAAGTGAAGAGGTAAACAACCATATCTTTAGGAAGTCACAACGGGTCTTTAATCTTTCTGCAGCTATTATCGGCTCCGGTATGGCGCTTGAGTATAAATTATTTAAAGAAGTAATGCTGCAAATTGATGCTGTTGGTGGCTTTGATAAAGAAATGGGACTGTTACTTACCCGTAATAAGATCAGCGTCGCCTATGCCGAAGATGCATTAATATATGATGAAAAAGTAAGCAACCCCGAAGTGTTTAAAAAACAAAGACGCAGATGGCTTTCGGCTCAATTTAACCTGCTTAAAAAGTATGGAAGCAGCGGCTTTACTGAACTCTTTAAACGTGGCAACTTTGATTATTTTAATGAAATTTATCAAACCGCCATTCTACCCCGTATATTGATGCTTGGTTTAATGCCTTTTATGCTCACAATTTCCCTGTTTACACCTGGGATTGGGCCCGACTGGCATTTGTGGCTGGCAGCAACAATCCTGTGCTATGTAGGTATTGTAATAGCCATACCAACCAGCTTTTATAATGGAAAATTCTTTGGAGCGCTGGTTCGTATACCTTTAATATTTTTTACAATGCTTATGCTTTTATTTAAATTAAAGGGAGCAAACAAAAAATTTATTCATACACCACATATCCAAACTTCAAAATAATACGTACAAGCAAATCATCAGTTACAACCGGTTGTAAACAAATTATCTAAACAACCTATTTAGAAAAGAGATAGAATGAGTATTCCTGTACATACCAACTTTAAAAACAACTTTAACGATACCTTTATAGATTATCCAAAAGATAAAGCGCTGCCTTATTTTCTTAATAAGTGCGCCATGCAATTTTCGGATAAAGTTGCGCTGAAATTTCATGGTCGCGAATTGACTTATAAATATTTATATGAAAGTTCAAACAAACTGGCTAAGCTGTTAATTGACAATCATATAAAGACCGGCGACATCGTTGGATTGGCACTTGACCGATCTCCCGAAATGATCATAGCCTTATTGGCTATATTAAAATCGGGCGCTGCATATGTGCCGCTGGATCCACAATACCCAAAGGACAGGATAGAGTTTATGCTTGAAAACTCTGCTGCTAAAATTTTACTGACATCAAAAAAATATCATAATCATTTTTATTCCGGCGCATCTGAAATTTTGATAGAAGATGCATTTGTTAAATTTGACCAATATACATCAGAAGAACCCGGGGTTGCAGTTAATGGTAATGATTTGGCATATGTACTTTACACATCCGGCTCAACAGGAAAACCGAAAGGGGTACAAATAAGACACCATAACCTGGTTAACTTTTTATTGAGCGCGAAAAAAGAACCGGGTATAAACTTAGATGATAAGTGGTTATCGGTAACCACTATTTCCTTTGATATTTTCGGACTTGAATTGTTCCTGCCACTGATAAGCGGTGCACAGCTTATATTGACTAACGCTGAAACAGCAAAGGATGGCCATTTATTGATCGATCTTGTAAAGAGCGAACAGATAAGCATTATGCAGGCCACGCCTTACACCTGGCGTATGATGCTGGAAGCTGGCTGGGATAGCTATTTACCTTTAAAAGTAATTACCGGAGGTGAAGCCCTGGCTAAAGATTTAGCGTCGCGGCTTATAGGAAAAGTAAGTTCCATATGGAATATGTACGGCCCTACCGAAACTACTATCTATTCAACGGTAAAACATATAACAAGTGATGAAGATATTACCATAGGCAAGCCTATGGATAATACGCAGGTATACATTTTAAACGAGGATTTAAATACTGTTGTTGCCGGCGCTATTGGCGAAATCTTTATTGCCGGGGATGGCGTGGCTAAAGGTTATCTGAATCGTCAGGACCTTACCGCTGAGCGTTTTATTAATGACCCGTTCAGCGAAAATCCGGGAAAAATGTATCGCTCAGGCGACCTTGGCCGGATCAATGGAAACGGAGAAATTCAATGTCTTGGCCGTATCGATCACCAGGTAAAAATAAGAGGTTTCCGTATTGAACTGGAGGAGATAGAAAACGTTTTACTAAAACAAGCTGACATAAAACAGGCAGTTGTTATCGCCCGTGAAGATATGCCCGGCGAATCACGCCTGGTTGCTTATGCGGTTTTGGAAGACACAGTTGACCAAAACCATAAATCGCTTACATCTGCCTGGCAAAAGGCATTATTGGATAAACTTCCGGAATATATGGTACCTGACGACTTTGTGTTAATGCCGTCGATACCGATCACCCCTAATGGGAAAATTGACCGTAAAGCATTACCGAAGCCCGATCATAACTTAATTACCCGTGAAGGCGAATATGTCGCCCCACGAACCGATGTTGAAAAACAGGTTGCTGAGATTTGGGAAGAATTAATGGGAATTGAAAAGATCAGCATCTTTGATAATTTCTTCGAATTAGGAGGCCGGTCATTGGTTGCAGTGCAAATAATGGCCCGGATTGAAAAAATAACAGGCAAGCGTTTGCCCCTGGCTACACTGTTTGAACATTCAACCATTGAAAAACTTTCGTTAAGGCTTAACATCGACGCAAAGTCCATCACCTGGGAATCATTAGTACCAATAAAACCACAAGGCACAAAAATGCCATTGTATATAGTTCATGGCGCGGGCTTAAATGTGTTGTTATTTAACGCACTGGCTATGAACATGGATAAAGATCAACCGGTTTATGGGCTGCAGGCCAAAGGGCTTAACGGTATTGACGAACCGCTGGATGTGATGGAAGAAATTGCTGCAAATTATATAGCCGAAATAATCGCCCAAAATCCCACGGGACCTTATGCACTTGCCGGCTATTCACTTGGCGGAACAATTGCTTACGAAATGGCGCACCAGTTAATAGCAATGGGTAAAGAAGTAAAGACGCTTGCCGTATTTGACACTTACGCTGAACAAACTGATATTTATGACCCATTTATAAAAAGAACTTTCAACAGGCTAAGGTTGTATACCATGATGTTCCTGTATAGCTTTATATTGTTTGCTGAAGATCCCAAAAGAACAATTGAGTATAAAAGCTTAGTGATTAAACGCAAGATCATTCGCCTTTACTGGAGAATTTTTAAAGGCAAGGAAGAAAAACAGGAAGGCTTTTTTGCGTATGACAATGAAATTGATGAGGCCAGCGCGAAAGCAAAACGCAATTATTACCTGCAACCGCTCGATATAACTGTTGATCTGTTTAAAGCTAAAAAGAAGACTTTTTATATGGATGACTTTAAATACCTGGGGTGGCGTAAATTTGCACTAAAAGGTGTTAACGTGCATGAAATACCAGGCGAGCATAACACGATATTTGCACCGCCTAATGATGAAAAATTTGCTGTTGTATTACAACAATGCCTTGACAGGGTAGCCGCTAAATAATGAAAAAGGTATCTGTTGTAACTGTAAATTATAATCAGCCTAAGGTTACTGAAGAGTTATTGCTGTCGATCCCAAAATCGTACAATAACATAGAAATTATTGTTGTTGACAATGGCAGCAGTGCAGATATTGATACTGGCTGGCAATCAAAATATCCCGAAGTAAATTTTATCCGGTCTGATCAAAATCTTGGTTTTGCAGGCGGTAATAATTTGGGTATACGAGCAGCTACCGGCGATTATGTTTTCCTTGTTAATAATGATACTGAATTTACTGAAGGATTGATTGAAAAACTCATTGAGGTGCTGGACAGCAATCCTGTTGCCGGCATGGTATCACCCAAAATAAAATATTTTAGCAATAAGAATTTAATTCAGTACGCGGGCTATTCCGATATGAATTATTACACCTGCCGCAATAGCTGTATCGGCTTACGGGAAACAGACAACGGCCAGTACGACCATATTACTGCCCTTACTGCCTATTGCCACGGAGCTGCTATGATGATACGGAAAGAGGCAATTCAAAAAGCCGGTTTAATGAATGAAAATTTCTTTTTGTATTACGAGGAGGTTGATTGGTGCGAAAGTGTTAAACGGGCAGGATACGAAGCCTGGGTTTGTACCGAAGCGGTGATCTTTCATAAAGAATCTGTTTCTGTTGGTAAAAAAAGTAAGCTTAAAGAGTATTTTATGAACCGCAACCGCATTTTGTTTACAAGGCGAAATGCCCCTTTTTTCAAGCGAATCATTTTCTATCCTTATTTCGTTTTGCTGGTTGTTCCGCGCAATCTTGCCGCTTATATAAAAAATAAAAATTACGGTTTTATACCGATGCTTTTAAAGGCGGTGTGGTGGAATTTAACCCACAGCAAAAACAGTAACAATTTAGGTTATCCCATTAATACCATCAAATGAGCATAATTTTTTGGCTGAGCCTGTTTATTGTTTTTTACACCTTTGCCGGGTATGGATTTTTCCTTTACTTCCTCATCAAAATAAAACGATTATTTAAAGGAAAACCTACCCCGCCTTCGTTTAAGGCAGATGGATTACCGGCCTGTACCTTAGTAGTTGCCGCCTACAATGAAGAATTCCTTATTGAAGAGAAAGTTGTTAATTGTTTGCAGTTAAATTATCCTGCTGGGAAGCTGAAGCTATTGTTTATTACCGATGGATCATCTGATAAAACCCCCGACATAATTGGCAGGTACCCCCAGGTTCAATTATTACACCAGGCAACCCGCGCAGGAAAAATAGCAGCTGTTCATAGGGCCATGGAACATGTGAACACCGAAATTGCAATTTTTACCGATGCAAATACCTTTTTAAATACAGATGCAATCATCAACATCTGCAGGCATTATGCTGATGACACGGTTGGCGCGGTTGCGGGAGAAAAAAGGGTACAGATCAACGAAAATGCTGATGCCAGTGCGGCAGGTGAGGGATTTTACTGGAAATATGAATCGGCATTAAAAAAGTGGGACTCTGAACTGTACTCGGTAGTTGGCGCGGCAGGTGAACTGTTCAGTGTAAGGCGGTCACTTTATGAAGATGTTCCGGCCGATACGGTTTTGGACGACTTTATGATCTCGATGCTTATTGCAGCTAAAGGTTATCGTATCATTTATGAGCCGGAAGCCTATGCCATTGAAACTGCCTCAGAAAACGTATCAGAAGAGCTAAAAAGAAAGATCAGGATCGCCGCAGGAGGAATTCAGTCCATACTGCGTTTAAAAAACCTGTTTAATCCTTTTAAATATCCTGTTCTTTCCTTTCAATATGTCAGTCATCGGGTTTTAAGGTGGACTGTTACCCCCTTCCTGCTTATCCTGGTTTTTGTTTTAAATGCATTTTTAGCATTTAAACCCGATGCATTTTTTTATCAGCTATTCTTTTCCGCCCAAATATTATTCCATGTACTTGCGGTGCTTGGCCTAATGATGGAAAAAAGGCAGTTACGCATTAAAATATTATTTATCCCCTACTATTTTTGTGTGATGAACTACGCTGTTTTAATGGGCATCATTCGCTATTTCGGCAAAAAACAAAGCGCTATTTGGGAAAAAGCACAGCGAAAACAGGAAGTTACACTTCAATCCTGATTTTTACTATAAACTCAATTCCATCTGGATGTTGGCCCTTTCATACGGTGAAGGCGGCCCGGTTATTTTTTTGAATCCCAGCTTATAGTATAAACTGATTGCCGGTTTAAGTATGGTATTGCTTTCCAGGTAAAGCCGTGTTGCACCGGCTTCCTTGGCTTTGCTAATTATAGCTTTACCAAGCAACTCCCCTATTCCTTTACCTTTTGCTTTTGGCGATACTGCCATTTTTGAGAGTTCAAAAGCATGCTGATCCATTTTAATCAGGGCACAGGTTCCAACGGGTTCACCTTTATATAACGCAAACAATATATACCCGCCTTTATCAAGTATATATTCTTCAGGATGGTCAAGCGATTTATAGTAGCCTCCTCCATTTTAAACCAGGTGGTGATCCATTCCTCGTTAAGCTGTTTAAATATCTCCTTATATTGAGGCTGATAATCTACTATTTCCACGTCTTTCCCTTCGCGTAGCTTTTTATCGTTTTGCATCCTTTTAAGCAAGCTTTTCCGCTGTAACACAATTTTCCTCCCATACGCGCCTGCTAATTATTTCTTCATAAATGCCATCCCATAATGCGATGCGTTTTTGAAGGGCAGTGACAGATGCGGCGGTGATTTCGTCCCATTTTTGAGTGTCAGTGCCGCAAAGCTCGGCAGTCATTTGTAAAGCCAGGTGACTATGGTGATCGCCGTCTACTTCGATATGACGATCGAGGTAATATTTAAACAGGGAAACCTGGGTAGGAAATTTACTGTTAAGGTCGTTCACAATGGAATGAAACATGTTGGGGATCAGATCTTCACGGCCGAAGGTAAAAACAGCTGCCTGCAAATGAGACTTCCTGCTTTCTAAAATTTTGAAAGTATAATCAACAAACCCACGTGCAGCATCTGGAATTGCTGAGGCAGTAAAAGCATCGTTAAGATCGCCGGTTTTTTTCAGGGCCGAAATAAAATCCATAAAAGCGGCAGGCTGGGCGCCGCATTGCTGCATGGCTTCAAGATACATTTCGTAATGGCTTTTGCGCACACCATTACTGTCGATATCCGATTCTTCACCGGTTACGATCTCATTGATCAGGTACCTTGTATTGGCAGAGCCTACAGGGAACCATGGCACCGAGGTGCACGTTAGGTTTTGCTGTAACGCCTTAAGCAGCGACATAAAATCCCAAACGGCATAAATATGGTAATTCATAAACACACAAAGCTCATCGATGCTGGTGATAGCGCTGTAAACTTTATGGTTAATGATCTCCTGCCGTAAAGGCTCAATGGTATGCTGTATTTTTTTAATCTGATCGTTCATTTGCACAATATTCAATTTCCGGCTGCAAAGGTAAATATTTGAAAGGAAAAGCCCCTCTAAATCTCCTTGGCTTGTATGTGGAGTCGATAATTATTTTCTGTGAAATTTACATAACTATATTCACGAAACACTATGCTGTATTTTTTGGTAAGACCCTATTACTTTATACGACAACCGTCCGCTAAAGCGGGCGGCAATGAGCTAAAATATTGCCTATTGCACATTCATTGCCGTCGGCTTTCAGCCGATAGATAATGAGCGATTAACTAAAGGGCTTTAGCCCGGAAGCCAGTTAACAGTATCAACAGCACTAAAACCAATTTAATCAATATGACTATTTCATTGTTGTGAAAATCAAATTTAGGTACCATACTTTAACCAAAAAAGTTGACTTTTTAAAATATTTTAAAAAGTCTTGATATTTTCATAATTACATTATATTTACGCTTCTATTATAACCTTATAATCAAGCTATGCGATATTTTCTGATCATATTTATGACAACCTTGTGTGTTTCAGTTACTGCTAAAGACAAAAGCCAATTCAACACCCGCGATCTCAGCATTACCTGGGAACCCATACAAAATGATTACCATAACAGGCAACAGTCATTAAACGCCATTACTATTACCAATAACGGCAAAAGCACCTTCCCCGCTTCTGGTTGGAAAATGTATTTTAACTCTGCGCGTTTAATTGTTCCGGCTGCCGTTACCGGCAACGCAAAGATTGACTTTGTAAACGGCGACTTGTTCAGCCTAACCCCTACCGGCACCTTTACTGAAATAAAACCCGGCGCTTCGGTACGCGTGGAGTTTATTGACGATGCACCCGTAATAACCATCACTGATGGTCCTGAAGGTTTTTATATCGTTTGGGATAACGAGCCGGATAAAGGATATAACACCGGTACTTTTGCCATAAAACCCTTTAAGCCAAATTACGTGGGTTTAATAACGCCAGCTATTATTTACGACCAGAATAAAAATATCAGGGAGTTATCTGAGCAGCAATTAACAAAAGTATTTCCAACGCCGGTTAGTTATAAAGAAACAGGCGGGAGCTTTGTATTAACGGCTGCTGTAAATGTAACGTCAGATAAACAATTTGACCTGGAATCAAATGGGTTAAGTACTTACCTGGCATCGTTTTTTAAAGAAAAGAAAGCCGGCAAGGCACCTGCAAGTTCTATAAAACTTCAGTTTAAAGAGGGTTTAAATACAGAGGGTTATGAGCTTAATATAAAATCAAATGAAATTATCATAAGCGCGTCAACAGCCGCGGGTATATTTTATGGTATTCAATCCTTAAAAACACTAATTCCGCCATCTGCATTAGCTCGTCCTCAAAAAGAAATCTCACTACCTTGTATTGAAGTAAACGATGCTCCCCGTTTTACCTATCGTGCCTTTATGTTAGATATGGCTCGTAATTTTCAGCCAAAAAGAGAGGTTTTCAGGGTGCTTGATGTGATGGCCTTGTACAAGCTCAATGTATTTCACATGCATTTAACCGATGATGAAGGCTGGCGACTGGAGATCCCGTCATTGCCGGAGCTAACGGACCTTGGCGCAAAACGCGGACATTCCCTCGATGCCAAACATAATTTACCGGCATCGCATGGTTCAGGCGGTGAAATTGAGAACAAAACAGGCACCGGTTTTTATACCCGCGCCGACTTTATAGAAATTTTGAAATATGCTGATAAGCTGCACATCCAGGTGGTGCCGGAAATAGAAGCGCCCGGTCATGCGCGCGCTGCGGTAAAATCAATGAATGCCCGTTACGCCCGTTTAATGGGAGAAGGCAAAAAAGACGCTGCCGAAAAATACCTAATCAGCGATCCGAACGATAAATCAACCTATAGCACCGCACAATACTGGACAGATAACGTGATTGATGTTTCCCTGCCTTCTACCTATAACTTTGTTGAAACGGTTATTGGTGATATTGTAAATATGTATAAAGAAGCCGGGGTACCTATAAAAACAATTAACTGGGGCGGCGATGAAGTGCCCGCGCATGTGTGGGAAAAATCACCGGCCTATTTAGCGCTCAAGGCTACTCATCCGGAAATTCAGAGTACTGCCGATTTGTGGTATTACTTTTATGGCAGGGTTAACCAGTTGATGAAAGCAAAGGGCTTGTACCTGTCGGGATGGGAAGAAATGGCACTGCGCAAAACAAGTTTGGATGGCAATTCATTCTACGTGCCTAATCCTGATTTTATGCCCGAGCATTTGCAGGCCGAAGTATGGAACAATACACTGGGTGGCGGTAACGAGGACCTGGCCTATAAGCTGGCAAACGCAGGTTATAAAACCGTACTCACCTGCGTTACCAATCTATATTTCGACATGGCGCATTACAAGTCATTTGACGAGCCGGGATTTTACTGGGGTGCATTCGCGGATATTGATAAACCGTTTTCATTTATTCCGTATGACTATTTTAAAAACTCGAAAGTTGATAAAAACGGACTGCCCCTGAACAGGAATATCTTCATTGGCAAACAGCGCCTTACCGAATATGGAAAAACAAATATCCTCGGTTTGCAAAGCGCCGTTTGGGGCGAAAATATCAAATCCACCGAACGGCTTGAGTATATGATGCTGCCGCGATTGCTGGGCTTTGCGGAACGTGCATGGGCTAAAGATCCTGACTGGGCCACCGAGCAAAACCCCGCAAAAAGCGACTCGCTTTACCAAACTGCATGGGTGAACTTTTTAAACGTATTAGGCAAAAGAGAATTACCACGATTAAGCTATTATGATGGCGGATATAACTACCGTGTACCAAAACCTGGTGTTGCTTTGCAGGATGGCAAGTACGCTGCCAACATCCAGTTTCCCGGTTTAACTATCCGTTACACTATCAATGGTAAGGACCCGGATGCAAAAAGTAAAATTTATAACGAAGCTGTTACAAACCCTGATAACACTATAAAGTTCCGCGCATTTGATACTAAGGGGCGCGGGGGTAACGTTTCAGAACCAGTCACTCAATAACAATTAGCAGCAGGGGCATTTGAGGTTTGCCCCTGTTGCTTT
>JAQNCM010000488.1 GCA_029237615.1 Mucilaginibacter sp. | reverse complement strand
CAGCCCTCGTTCATCCACAGAACGGGGAACGCCGCGAAGAACATGACGATGCCGACCAAGACCCCCTTGATCGACTCCACCAGGTTGCTGCCAAGCGAACGGTGCGAGACGCTCTGATAGACGTCGCTCATTGACGGAGACCCCTTCGTGACGTGCGCCCGGCGGATGCGAGGCTTCTCACGCTCGGGGGAGGCTATCCCGTCCCGGCGGCCGGGTGAAGGCTGAGATGATCGAGGGAGCCGGCGGCGCGGCCCCCGAGCGCAGGCCGAGCAGATCGGCGCGGCCTACGGTACCGCGAGCGCCAGAGGCTGTCTCAAAACCCGCCCCGCGATGATCCGTCCGGCCGACCTCGGGCGTCATAGGGACGTGAGCCGTGTTCTTCGCCCCAACTACGCGCTGAGATTCCTGTTGCCGCCGTCGCTGGACGAGTGGGCGCCGGCGGACCATCCGGTGCGCTTCGTTCGCGACTTCGTTGACGCGCTGGACTTGTCGGAGCTGGGCATCCCTGAGCCGGTCGCCGACGAGGGGCGCCCGCCGTACGGTCCCGACCTGTTGCTGAAGGTTTGGCTGTTCGGCTACATGGAGCGCATCCGCAGCACCCGCGCGCTGGAGAAGGCGTGCCGACAGGTCATGCCGTTCTTGTGGCTGACGGGCAACCTGCACCCAGACCACAACACGCTGTGGCGGTTCTTCAACACCCACCGCAAGGCGCTGCCCAAGCTGTTCAAGAAGCTCGTGAAGATGGCGGCGGAGGAGCAGCTGATCGGCTTCGTGCTCCACGCGCTCGATGGCACGAAGATGACGGCGGCGAGCTCGACGGATGAGGCGCTTCATCGCAAGGGGCTCGACGAGAAGCTGAAGCAGCTCGACGCGTTCATCGCATCGTACATGCAGGAGGTGAGCACCCGAGCCGAGCAGGACAAGGGCCAGGACTACGCGATGCCCAGCGCGATGGCGGACGAGGAGACGAGACGGATGAGGATCCGCGCGCTGCTGGCGCGACGGATCGAAGATCGCGAGGACGAGCCGAAGCAGGAGGCGAGCGCGGCCGAGCAGCTGCCGCTTCAGAACGACGCGAAGGTGGATAAAGCGGCGCCCGCTCCCGCTGCGACGGCCGCCGCGAAGCTCGAGCCGAACGCATCGGCGACGGACGAGATGAAGCCCGCGGCGACGGCCGCCGCGAAGCCCGAGGCGAGCGCGTCGTCGAAGGACGAGACGAAGCCAGGAAGCGATGAGCAGGCGCCGCAAGAGGGTGGTGCGGCGATGGCTGCGGAGCCGGCGCAGAGCAGCACGGAGCCGCCTGCGGATCCGTTGCTGCGCGAGGCCGCGGCGCTGAAGAAGGAGCTCACGGACAAGCTCGCCAAGCTCAACGAGGCGGGGGTCAATCACCTGCACGAGGCGGAGCCGGAGGCGCGCATGATGAAGGGCCGCGGGACGCACGCGCTCGGCTACAACGCGCAGATCGTCGTGGACCACGACAGCGACATGATCGTCGCCTGCGAGGTGGTGGCGCAGCAGAACGATCTCGCTCAGCTCGTGCCAATGCTGGAGCAGGTGCGCGAGACGTTCGGTCGCGTGGCGGACCAGAGCCTTGCCGACGGAGGCTATGCGAACGGTGAGCAGCTCAAGAGCTGCGAGGAGAACGGCACGAACGTGATCGTGTCGCTGCGCCAGGAGCCGGAAACGAAGGGCGAGTACAGCAAGGCGCACTTCAGCTACGACGCGCAGTGCAACGTCTACGTCTGCCCGAAGGGTGAGAAGCTGGTGCAGGTCGGCACCAACAAGTCGCACGCCACGACGGTGCACCCGGACGCGATCTATCGGTGCCGCAACAAGACGTGCCCGGTACTCGCGCAGTGCACGAAGGATGCGCTGGGTCGCAAGATCCGGCGTCCACACGGCGAGGACGCTCGTGAGCGACAAGCAGAGAAGCAGCAAGATCCGCGGATGCGCGTATTGCTCAGCCTGCGCAAGGAGATCGTCGAGCACCTGTTCGGCATCGTGAAAGCGGTCGACGGCTTCCGCCGCTTCACCGTGCGCGGGCTGGAGAAAGCCCGCGGGCAATGGTCGCTCGTGTGCATGGCGGTCAACCTCCGCAAGTTGAGCGCCCTGGCGACCTGGAAGGCGGGGAAGCTCACGCCGCGCCTGTTGATCGCTGAAACGGCCAGCGCGAGCTCGGCGACGGGCTGAGGCGGCGCGGCTGGCAGAAAACGGACGGCGGGCGCGGGGGGAGAGCGCCGGTGGTCGACGGGGGGGACGGCGGCGCGACAGGGCCGGCGGGGGCGATCAGGTAGGCGGCGCGGCGACGGCTACGGCCGCCCCTGGCACGCAGTAGCGCGGACGAGCGCCGCCGATAGTTTTGAGACAGCCTCTGGCGCTCGCGGTACGGTAGGGGTGTACTGATCTGCGGGGCTCCGAGTGTCGCGCAGGCGCTCTCGGCATCCTTACCCGCTTAACGCCCATGCGTCCCCGGCGGTCACCGTCACGGCGCCTCCAGGCTGATGCGCCCGAGCACCCCGGTTCGAAACTCGTGCACGAGGATCTCGGAGGCACGGTGGAGGTCGACCTTGCCGCCGCTCTGGAGGCACCCGCGCCGCCGACCGATCTCGGTGAGCAGGGCCTCGGGGGACTCCGGCGCCCCGCGGAGCTTGTAGCGCGCCACCACGAGCGCCGGGTAGCGGG
>JAQNCM010000664.1 GCA_029237615.1 Mucilaginibacter sp. | reverse complement strand
TGAAGTTCCACGCAGAACCATACGTAACGTACGAGAGCTCGGTTACGATGCATCATCGAACCGAAGCTGGCGAGGCGTGAGCCCAGTGTCAGCTTGATCCGGGAAAAGCTGTGCTGCTCGATGATTGTCTGCCATTCTCGCGACACCGTGGCGAAGCTGGCCAAACTACCCTCATTTTGCAGCAAGGCTTCCAGAATCGCAATTCGGATCTCTGCGGGAAAGCGTTGCCCCGAGATCCTGCAGGGTGTTGCTGACGGTGTTATTGGCTTCATTTTCTGCAATGATAGCAGGGCGAAAGGTTGCAGTTGATATTGGTGTTGGCGGTGGTAGAAAGGAAGAGAGCGAGAAAGGGCAGTGGGCTGCTGCCTTTATGATTGGGCACACGGCTTTTATCTCATGCTATCTAACATGTGACAATTCTAGGCATGTCGCTAACTTAAAGTTTAGCATGCAAAGACTTGCCGGATAAGCCTTATCGTCATCTTAGGTTCTTGGCGTCGGCTTCGCCCGTACTAGCTGCAACGCTAATAATTGGCGCACTTAGCTTCCAAGCTCCCATAGCCGTGTTGGGGAAGAAGGTTCAATGTTCGACAGCCCATGCCGGCCTTGCCTTGAGTTGTCCTCCGCTCCAAAGTTCGAACTCGGCCGCAGGCCCCCCCATGTACAACATTTATTATGTCGATTTTGCCCTTTCTCGGTGCTTCGGCACCCCTTGCTATTTAAGCAGTACTTACCCTTTTCCATTCTTGTCTTGGATGCGTTCCACAATTCGTGGCACAGCTAACGTCTTGTTCAAACAGATGAAAGACGACGAGAGCCGCATGTCGCCTCGGTTCCAACCCAAATGGTAAACAAAAAAAGAAACGCCATGGTGTTCTACCACTTTGCAGCACCGCACATCGTTTGTGTCCGTACGGTACATCGAACACATTCCCAGTTCGGTCATTCCATCCCACTTTGTCATGTGTGGGGAGCGGAAATGAACCGAAGAATCAAGGTGAGAAGACCAACGTCATGTCTACCTCGTCAACCTCCCTCTAGTTTATCGTGTCGAGTCAAGGGGGCTACTCGGCGATACCTCGACCTCTGTGCTTCGGTAGAGAGTTGGAGCAGAAAGAGGGAACGGAAAAGGGACCGTTGGCACCACTCTGGTCGAAAGTCCGGTTTTTCCGGACCCTACATTCTCACCCCAGTTCCTGTCCTCCCATCGCCATGCCCAGCTCTCACTGCGGCCAGGCCTTATATACCACGAAGCCGTCGTACCAACCTCGATGGAGCTCAGGGATTCAAGACATGCATTGGGTACAACATTCCTCAACCAGGCATTTTCGGCATTCAATGTGTAATGACTCCGGTCTGGTCTTCCTACCAAGGGGCACCGTGTGTGTCGACTCCTACAATGGCGATGCCTTAAATCGTCGACGGATTGGTGTATTCGGGTTGGCTTTACCATCGGCACGGATCGACGGTGCCTGCAAATAGCTAGCCGTTTCCCGTGGCGTCCTCATGGTGGACATCGTGGCGTAGCGGCCCGGGACGATCATCTCTGCTGTCGCCACTCTCTAACATCCACCCATTATCGACCTTCAATCCATCCGTTCCCTACGATCAATGCAAATGGCCATCCCTTCTCTGCTACTGTTCCACCATCTCAAACCAGTGGTTTGCACAGGGTATGCGTCAATGTCGACATCGAGAACGGAGATATTTTTTGCTGTGAGTGTCTCTTTCCCCCTGGGAATGATACAATGGCCGTATCTTTCGAACCACAGGTTTATGCCGTGGGGCCTGTTTCCCGTTCCCCGGATGAGTCCTCGTGAGCCGGCGTCAACAAAGCCCTCGCATCTCGGCAGCTGGGTCATATTTGTCGGACCACTAGCAGCTTGGACATTGGAGCTCTATTTCTGACCACGCGAATGGTCCGACAGTTACATGAATTTGATGATTCCGAAATTAGTTCTGACCCTCTCCAACTGGCAGATTAATATCATCACGAAGACTCAGAGGCCCCGATTGCAAAAAGCCTTTAACCCCACGATATGCGGGTAGCAGTTACGATCGATTCCTTTGAACTGCAGCGAGGATATCTCAGGCTCGCTAGAGGCGTTTCTCCATTCTCTGCTCCACAGCGCCGCTAGCCCTCTTGGCCTCCGCCACCTCGAGATCAAAGCGACGCTCAACATCTCTATCCATGAACGAGACAAACAACGCAGCGAGTGGGAGCAAAGCACGAGCCGAAAATCCTTCGCCAACAGTTCCCACCACTACCTCACTTCACCTACTCCGCGACCCCACGGTGGTTCCCCGTCAACCTTCCAAAGGGACATGCCACAAGAAGAAACGCCGGCACGGCCCCAGCAACTCTGACAGCCGTCCTCCATGCCGCAGCGGCCGCATCGCTACCTTTCCTGTCGACCCCTCCTCCCGAGACAGCAGCACCGAAGCGCCCACAGCCGACCAACCTACGCCGAGCCCGGTACGGACGAGGATATCCTCAGCGCATAGAGTATGCTGCAGCGTCGATCAAGAATCTGCGATCTTATGCGGTGGAAGCGGCGCTGGACTTCGAGAACCGAGAGGGATTCGCAGTGTCCAGGCCTGTGGAGGCGGGCTCACATGGGCTGGGCGAGCCTGCGAGAACGAAACTTAGTGGGGCATGGCACGATTATAGAATTGTCAGTGTGTTGGCATGCAGTGGCAGAAAAGAGAACCCCTGTATTAACTTGTAAGTCGGAGTCCCCCCTGTCAGAGCTCTCGCGAAGAGTTGGGCACTGCCAAGCTGACTAAACCATATTCGGGGAGCACCCGGTCCCTCCCTGTGCTAGCCCTGTTTAGCGCCGGTTTAGCGCCTGTTAAGGCGGTGAGGGTTCTGCCGCTCTGGGAGGGTAGGATTCGGGACGTATTACAGAAGATATAATACTTGAGGATGGATGTTACTCTCTTCCCCGGGAGTTCTCTTATGTCCTTTATATACAGCATTCTCGGGAGTCACATCGTCATCATCTGCTTTGGCGACCACGTTTTTCTGCGCG
>JAQNCM010000132.1 GCA_029237615.1 Mucilaginibacter sp. | reverse complement strand
AAAGAAGCGCCTTTCCTCTTGAGCAGCAACCAGCACAATATGCTTTATTCAAATGGAGAGTCCGTTAATATACTGCCCCATGCCGGCAACAATAATTTAGATAGTGCAACTTTAAGCAAACAATTTAAATTGAGTACCCTCTCTTTTATTTTCAACATAATTATACATTTATCGGTCATGCTCTGCTACTGCTATAGACTAATGAACAGACCATATTCACCAGTTGAGCAACTAACAGCGCGAAGCCAGGATAAATGTCAGGGCAGGCGAGCCAACAAAAAAACAAACACAAAACGGCCTGTTTATGTATCCTTTATGTTATCCCGGCTGTGGGCTATGTTTGCGTCCCTGGTGTAATTGGGTTGTTTTTCTTTCACCGGATGGAAATATATGCAACCAATTTATAATGACGGCAATTATAGTTGTGGTAAGAATAGCCCTGATAACGGTTTGAATAAAAGGCTCTGCATTTTATTCGTGGTTTTTCATTAGTTTGGTTTATTGTTAATTTCTATCGGTCTGAGCAATCCTAATCAACGGTCATTAAGAGTTCCGTTTCCAGTTTGGTTTCATCGTTTGTCCAATGCCCGTATATTTCAATGTATGGAAAGCCGGCCTTTAGCCCCATCCTTCGTAATTCATTTTGCAGGTCGTCGCCCGCTTGTTTTAACTGATTATACGGTCCAGTATGCTTATAGTAAGCATATTTGGTAAGCAAAATTGTTTTTTGTTCCAGCCCTGTATCTGTTATAAAATGGTCATCCAGTTCAACCCCGGTAAAAACATTTTCACCAGACTCATATACCCAAATGTTTAAACCTTTATGTTTTAACCCTTTCGATTTAATCACAGGCCACATTTTATCCATTAATGCAAAAGCGGTTCCAGCATAATTTTTATTTACAGCAACTCCTGAAAAGCCGAAAATATCCAGTTTGAGCTCTTTATTAATTATTTCGATCTCCATTATGCGTAAATTATTGATTTCCAGAAAGATCAGGCTGTATCAAAAGTAAAATTGCGCAATGAAAAAACGAAATAATATTTTGCACAATTAAACTGCTGCGTGCAAGTACCAATGTATACACGCATCGGTTGAGCCATAATAATGTAGCGGGCGCGCCAATCTGAATTACAGGCATCAATAAGATAAAAATGGCCATGAACTGACTGCAGATTTCGATTATAATTTTTTCAGGATCAATGACAATCAGTCGTTCAGCAATTCGACCATCCTCCCCGGCCCATAAATTATTGACATTGAAAGCTGTGATCTTGAACAGCGGGATCATCACATTGGTGCTGCAAACCGGATAACAATTTTTTTGATACCCTGATTTACCGCATTTTCAATAGAAGCTAAATCCTGCACATCGAGTCTGGTGACCACCGCCTGATCCGACTTAACTAAGGTGGTTTCCTTTTCAGGATTGCGCATGGTCGCAATTACATTCCAGCCTTTTCTTAAAAATAATTGGGCATTAGCCGCGCCGATACCGCTGCTGGCCCTGTGATTAAAATCGTCTTTTCCATTTCTTTGCGTTTTATATAATGATCCAAAAGTCGCTCAAAATGCGGTCCGGCAGATAATACGAATTCAGGATGTTTGTATGCTTTTTACGGTTTCGGCTAAAATAAACACAGATTTGGATAAATCCTGCCAGCCAAAACAGCTGATCTTTGTATCAACAAAAGAAAATCAAACTGAGAGTAACCATTCCTCCTACTCTGCTTTGGCTACCGAATTCTGCGAAAATCTCCCAACAAAGAAATCTGTAGGCGGCCTGCCGTTATAACCTTGCTGACGGATGGCAATGCCACGATAATCGGGCGTTCATTTTATAATAATTTGTAACCAGGTAGATTTTCGCCCGTTCCTTCTCACTATCGGTTAAATCCTAAAGAAACTGTGATTGTTGAATTAAAGGGTTATTAATAGCGCTTCGTTTCTTTATTATATAAATATAATTTACCATCAGTATCCGCGAACCTCCTGATCAGAAATTGTGGAATGTAATGATGCCGTTTGGAAATGCTCATTACTATATCTACTTATTCATAAAGTCTTCCGGCTTATATTCCTTCCATACAAATGCCGCGTTATTTTCACCTAAATCCATAGCAATGTGCGTGCTGTCTACCGGTTGATTAACCCCGTTGACACGCTCAAATTTAAATAAACCTACGGGGGGCCTCTAGCCGCAACGAACTATCTACTACCTCGGGCAATAAAGCGACGTTCTGACCGAGATAGCTGGACTGCACACTTGGATAAGTGATACCTTTTAATTTTGTATTTTCCCAAATGTAATTGGCGTAAGCTGAGGTGATCTTGTATTTAAAATCTTCACCGGGCCGCACATCACTGCGTGAAAATTCATTGGAGAAAAACCTGCCTTGTTCTTCATATTCCTTCGCCAATGGTAAATGCTGATAATGTTGCAGTTGATGTGCCAGCGACATCTGTGTGTACTTACTCACCTTTAAAGCTTCGTCGCTGAAAATCATTTCGACCACTTCGATGTCTTCAATAACACGCCACCTGCTCACCGTAAACAGTTCGGTAACATTATTATTTTTTTCGAGTTCTTTTAAGAGCGGTGAAGTTTCAAAGTAAGCGACCACTCGTGGCTGATCGATTTCCGGCGATTCAACCGCACCATAGAAAATGGCCTGTTTTTCTTTGTTGGCTCTTCCGAAACCAACATATTTTTCAATGATTTCCGAGTCATGTATATAACTTACATCTTCCTCTTTGTAAAAAAAATCGGTTAATTCTTTATGAACACGTACCCTGTCAATATAGGCTCCCTTTTTAATAATAGCAGTTGGTACGAACTTATCGCGCATATCTGCAATCGCTTGGTGCACCTGTTCATAGGTAACATATTCCAGCCTGTCTTTTACGTCCGATAGAAATTTCAAAGTATTATTCATTATGGCTAAATTTATAAAATATTTAGCCGTAAAAATTAAATACATTATAGCCCAACATGAATTTCAATCGCAGACTGGTTATCAATTATCACGAGGTTTATGGTACTGAAAAAGTGATAGATCAGGCAGCTATGTCCACTATTGACCGACTTACCTGGGCGCGCGTGCTAGCGCGTCTTAATCATTTAGCCCGCACCCGCAAAAACTACGGGATCATTGATGTTCTTAAAGATTGGCTTGGTAGTGAGAACCAGGCATATGCAAATGAATTACTACATAAGATCATTAATGCCTATAAACCTACAAATGCCCATCCAAGCAGCCTACTGCTGATTAATGTATGGACAAATCTAAATCTGCTGGATCGTATGTTAAGTGTACAGGCTGGTGAAGCTGTACTTGATGCCGCTTCCTCAGAAAGGGAACTGCTTGATATTTATATGGCGATGAACGGAGAATTGGGTGAAAAAACCAGCGGCATTTTTGATTCGGTTTCTGAAGCAAATCATCCTGACACTATAGATAGGTTGGCGCGTGTTAGTCTAACCAATTTGATACCATACCACGATATAAATCACTTCAAGGCTACCGAATTACTGATTGCAGGCACGATTAAAACCTATTATTTGTTTTCATTTTTAGAAACAGAGCATATCGAACTAGTCAACCTTTTTCTAAAGGCTTATCATGTAGAAAGCTGGCGCGATTATTTAAAAGGAATGTTGCCAATGGCTATTCACGGCATTAATGAAGGTGACGGCTCCGGGCTAAACTACCTTAGCCTCAAGGAGTCAGAAAATAAAGAACAAAGCCGAAAACTTTTAGACCATCTGGCCCTTGTTGACGATACTTTATACAAAATAAAAACAGATTTTCTTAACGCCCGCTCTAATCCGTTATTTCGCATTGATGAGGACACTTACTTAGTGCTGGACGCAGTTCTTGCGGTAAACCGTATTTACAATTCCGTTTTCTTTGAGCTATTACGACTTGCTGAAAAGAACAAACAATTGCATCAAGCCTATAATGATTTCTTTTCGTTTTACACTTATGAGTTTATAGAGAAATATCTGAGTTACCAGTTATTGGATAAGATATTCGGACAAACCAGCTACTATCGTATTTCGGGTGCCGATATTGTTGCTCGGTTTGGTATTGATACCGAACCTGATTACTATGTACGTAATGGTCACAAGGTCTTTTTATTTGAAGTAAAAGGTAGTATGATCCGGGGAGATGCAAAGCAGTCTTTTCATTACCCAACTGTCGAAAATGAACTTAAAGAAAAATATCTGTTTAACACAGAAGACGAGGAAAATAAAGCCATCGTACAACTTGCTGAACGGATACGTATCTTATTTGAAGGTGGTGCAGTTTACGACCCTAACTATCGTTCTGATAAAATTCGTGTTTATCCTATTCTGATAGTATCGGAACTTGCTTTAACTACTCCCGGCACCAATGTCGTAATGAACCAATGGTTTCAGGCGGAATTAGAAAAACAAGAGATTCTTCGGAACAACAGGAGCCGTATAGCAGACCTAATCATAATCGATCTGGATTCATTAATTCTTTACGCAGAACATTTTGAACATCAAAAAGGACTGTTTGAAGATAGCCTAAACGCTTATTACGCAGCTATCGACCGGAAGAAAATAAGGCCAAAACATGGCGTACCGATGAATGAAGCTTATGCGGAAGAACTAATGATGCGAACATACCAGCCGTTCAACGGATTTCTGCACGACTTTATTAAATTGCAGGTACCAGCGCTTTTTCGGCAATTTGCAGTAGATCTTATAGATGCTTAGGACTAGATTATATCCGGTGAATCATTTTTTAGGTTATCATTTTCAGTAGCCTTGCCATCGAAACTACTCATTAACCGTTCTACCATTTTTCGGAACATTAGAATGTTTGCGGGATATTGTTGCTCAACGGAATATTCATATAAAAGATAATCAATAAATACGTACAGAGCAGTCACCGTTAGCTGCATAGGGTCTACAAAGCTACTTCTTTCTATCACCTGTTCCGTCAACTTATCCAATACCATTTTTCCCTGGTCATTCTGAATATTAGCTAAAGTTTGAAAGCTGGGATGGGTATATTGACTGGCCCAAATATAAAATGGGCGATATTTTTCCAATCCAGCTGCTTTTTCAATAGCCCAAAAACTAGGACGTTCAGACAAATGATCTTTCGCCCAGCCATAGTCATCAAAAAAATCTTTACCGTACAATTGCTTTAACTCAGCTGTGCGGCTATCAATTTCACGTCGGCGTTCAGCTTCCAGGGGCGGGAATTTAAGTGCTTCAAAATGGTTGTCTAAAGAGTCAGCTTTCTTTCTTGCATCTTTATGCCCATAATCAGAAAATTTCCTATACAACACCGAATCATTCTGTTTCATGAGAAATACGCCAATTACCGCATGTTCATAAACTGAGCGATAAACGGCTAAAGCTGTGCGTGTTGAGCCATGTGATAGTAAAACACCAACTTCATCCGCCATTCGGCAAAGCGTTCCGAGCAAAGTCATCCGCACTAAATCGTCTATCCCTACGTTTTTTTTATTCATTAATTCCTTCAAACGGTCGAATAAATTATATGCTGAATGAACGAATAAATTGTAATTCAGGAACATAGTTTGATGTTCGTCAATAATCTTCTTTTGGTTACGCCCGAAAATAGCCAGCCAATTATCAAGGTAGGTAGGATCATGCTGATTAATGATAAAATCCGGAAGGGTGTCCTCGATCATTTCAAATATTTTGCCATTGGCCAATACCTTTTCCATCTGCTCGAAAGTCAATCCTTGGGCTACACGGGCCATTTCCAGCAATTCATCAATCAATGTATCAAGATTAGGAATAACAAGGTTGGTATATTTTAAATCTCCCATACTCTAAAGTTATGCACAAGTACGCTTAATGAAATCATTATCATCATATAGAACTCATTTATTCATATACTGGTGATAATTAGGAGACGGCACTCGTATTTTTTATGTAGTTAAAAAAATTGTCGATTTCCTGCCAGTCGTATGTATCCGGTTTCTTAATATCCCAACTGAAAGCACAAGTGTGGTAAAGCAATAACATGTATTTATGGTATCTTACATAAAACTCTTGTAGTGTAATCTGACTTTTGTTTACTCTGCTAATTGCCGGATGTGAAAAACGGTTACGCATTTGCCGGAAATCCTTACCAAAGTCCGCCGGTACTTCACTTTCGACGAGGTGCTGTATTGCCCGGTTGTCCAAATCAGGGCGAGAGTCATAAACCAATTTTTTGTTTCGGATCAGTTTTTTTACTTCCTCGTAAAGTATGTTACTAATCTTGGGCCCTATTGCTGCGCCCTTTGCACCTTCCAATTGGTCTGTATTCCGATATTTAATAACTCCCTCATAAAAAGTATAAAGGTGGCGTATGAAATTCCCGTACGCGGTAAATGCTGCCAGGCGCATTTCCTTGTTTTCATTAGCCATTAATAATAAACTTGCATTAGATCCAAATTGATGTAATTGCTGTTTGCAACACCAAAATTCATGTGATAAGGTGACCGGAATAGACTTATCCTCATGTTTAAGTAAATCTTTGTTCTGCTCATTTTTAATATTTATGCTGGCAAAGAAAAAACTAATCTACGCAATCTATT
>JAQNCM010000519.1 GCA_029237615.1 Mucilaginibacter sp. | reverse complement strand
TACGATACGCCGCATCCCCTCTCGCTGCTCCTCTGATCTCTATCCTGCCTCTGCGCCTAGTAGTGCCCGCAGTGACTGGTCCAGCACCACGTTGTCTGGTACGCGCTCTGCTAGAACAGTTGACCTTGTCTCCTCCTTCCTCTGTCGCCTTCGCTTCAGTTGCCGCTCGCCTCCAGACCCTTCTTTGTCAACGGCCGCCGCTGCCACCACTGCCCGCTTCTGACGTGCCGAGCTCGGGGTAACCGTTGCCACTGCTTGCTGTTGGTGCTGCAGTGTTTGTTGCTGCTGCTGCTGCTCTCTGCCGCTGACTTTGTCTGCTGCCGACAGCTGCTGCTCGAGAAAGGAGTGCCACAGTTGGCTGACCTCTCGGAAGCTGGCAATCCTCTCCGGCTGTAGATTGCTAGGGAACATCACATTGATGGCGTAGTGCTGCGCCGCGATTTTCTTGCCGTGCGTCGCCTGGAGGTCAAAGACGAAGTCGAACTTGCCAAGTTGCATAAGCTCGTCGTCGTCCTCATCAGCATTATCACCACCCTCGCCCTCGAGCAAGCGAATTACAAGACCTTTGATCTTACGACCTATCTCGATCGCTATATGCTGGTAGTCTGCAACGCCCATCTCAATCCCTGTATGCCGCACTGTCAGCGAGATCAGCCGTCTAGTTAGCTTGGCTGTCTCCCACTGCCCTTTAAACCCTGGGCGTGCGTCGACCCAGAGCCAACCCTTGTTGAGCAGCCGCTGAGTCCTTATCATAGCGGTGGTACTACTACTGCCACTGCTACCGCCACTGGCGTCGTCTCTTAGGCCACCACCACCACCACCACCACTACTACCACCCTTACGACGACGGCCTACAGTACCGGCCAGCCAATCGTCCTGCAAGAGCAGAGCCTCTAGCGGTAAGAGCCACGCGATGAGCGCCACCATCATCACGCCAACAGACCTCGGCAAGAAACAGGCTACTTTGATACCCAGGTTCCGGATCGCCTTGGTCTTATCGCGGTCAGTGACTAGGAACACCTGGCCGTCGAAGATATAGACGTTCCGTGGCAGCTCGGCTCCGTCAGAGTAGCGCATGGTCATGATCTCCGGCCCCCGTCCCGGTTGTCCACCCCAGATGTGCACGTTGGCAAGGTGCGCGAGCTTGAACTCCCGGAGCAGAGCCAGCCACCGCCTCACCCTATCGACCCGCCAGCCGCCGCCGTCTCTCGAGCTATCCCACAGCCAGTCGCCACCGCCTAGCCCCAACACTTTACTAGACCCTGGCTCTAGCCAGCGGTTCTGTCCGCTGCGGGCGAAGGAGTGCCCGACCGCGCCCATCGTCAAGTCGTCGCCGATCCGGCGCAGATCGACCGTCTGCTCGAGCTCAGCCCAGTGGCCGAAGAGTAGCCGGTCCAGCAGGTCACGTGCCTCGTCGACGCCAGCCCGCGCGGCTGCGCAGAAGTCCACTGTCTGCAGTGGCTGCCCCAGATACTGCAGCGTCTTGCCGTCCTCCTGCCACATCAACCGCGGCATGCCGGTCTCGAGCTTGCGGTGACCCCGGCCGTAGGCCATCCAGCTAATCCACTGCGCCACTGGCGTAAACGAGCCGCGGCACATCCATTCGCGGTACTGCCCGAGGAAGTGCTCGACGGCGTCATACACCATCTCGTGCGGTTCGGCGTGCTCCCCGTCGTCCTGTCCAAGCTCCTTTCCGAATACTTGCTCTACCATCAGCAGCCGGGCGCACCACAAGAGACCGGCAAACTTCGACGTCACCGCCCCAACGTCGCTGTACCACTTCCGCCTAGCCCTGTCCCACGCTAGTATCGCTGTAAAGTGTAGCAGTAGATTCTAGAAGACGTCAAACGCGATCTTGTGCCGTATCGAGAGTACTGAGAACAAAAAAATACTCTGGTCAAGGGTAGCGTCTCGACTGCTGCTACTATCCCCCTCCTCGTCATCCCTGCTGCCACTGCCGCCGCCGCCATTGTCTCCTTCTTCTGTATATATCTGCTGCGTGATAGTGTCTAGAGCCGCCCACTGCTTGTCGTTAAACCGCACGCCGCGCCTCTGCTCCGCCTCGTCACGTCCCAGCCGGCAGGCTCGAACGCAGTAGCACAGATAGCCTTTCCAGTGCGCCGTATACTTGACCATCGTAGCCTCTACCTCCTTCAGGCCGAACGGCCGGCTGCCCTGCGTCGCGGCCTCAGTCCCGGCCAGCCACATCAGCGCCTCTCTCGGGACAAGTGGCAGCCGCGCCTTACACCTCGCCACCTCCCGGTCGAAACCATCGGCGAGCCGTGCCATCCGCTCCTGCTCCTTCTTTTCTTCTCTGTCCACCAGCTTCTCTCGGGCGGCGCGTGAGAACGGCCCAGCGCTCGCTATCCACATCTCAAACACGTCCTTGCCCGCCAGGTGCTTGCCGCAGCCGAGGGTCTTGATCCAAGCTGACTGGTAGTCTACACCGGTCTGCCCGTCGAGCACGCGCTGCCTCTCCTCCCGCCGCTGTTCTGTTGCCTGCTTGTGCTGCTGCGAAGCGGCAAGCCAACCCAACCTGCTGTCTGCTGTTCTTGCTTCGGGCAAGGCTACCGACGACAATCCACCTCCGCCACCACCACCACCACCACTACCACTACTACTAACGGTCACACCGCTGCCACTGCCTCTGTTGCCACTGCCCTTCTCGTCTCCGGGACTGGTGGCAGTGGTGGTGGTGGTGGTGGTAGTGGTGGTGGTGGTGGTGGTGTGCGTGCCACCGTCGACCTCGAACCAGCTGCTCCCCGCGCGGCATCGAAAGTACCGCTGGCACCGCACGCCCGTCCGCCACGGCACTGTGCCACTGCCTGGCAACCGTTCTAACTGCGCCGCCGCTTGTGCTGAGATCCGTCCGCTCGGTCGCGGATTAACCCAGTCGTGCTTGTCGCGCATATGCGCCTTCATCCCCTTCTCCTCCCGGCACACGAACTGGCACGAGCAGCAGCCCAGCCCGTCTGAGACCGCGTTGTCGAGCAGTGGGTTCGCCGCCCATGTCGCCGGCAGAAAGCGCAGAGATTGCTTGATATCTGCTGCGGTGGCCAAGATGCCTGGCAGCTGTGCTACAGCGGCTACAATCTCCTGTCGTGCTGCGGCTGTTCTTATTAGGTGCGGTGGCCGAGCCAAATGTTTGTTTACAGCGTCGAGCACACATGCTGAACAGCAGTCAACGCATACAACAATACGCGGCTGCTCTAGCCAGCAAAATAGTCCGATCGCTATCGACGCCATCGCCACTGCGTCTCTACTAAATAAGAGAGAGAGTATACATGTGAGAGACTAGATGAATGGAATGGATTGACAGTGCGATTGTAAGAAACTCTGGCTTGAAAT
>JAQNCM010000128.1 GCA_029237615.1 Mucilaginibacter sp. | reverse complement strand
TTTAATATCCCGTCTTTTTCAAAATTACGGGTTTGCAGTCTGCCTTCTATGTAAACCAGCCTTCCTTTTTCCAGTAGTTTAAAGGCCAGATCCGCCATGTCACGCCATAAAATGATGTTATGCCATTCTGATTCTTCAATGGCTCTTCCGTCTTTTTTAAAATTGGTTGTCGTAACCAGCGGAAAGGTAGTAACGGAAACATCTCCGTTCAATTTTTTGTATTCGGGCGAGTTACCTACATGTCCAATGAGAATAACTTTGTTAACAGTTGTGTTCATAATTTAGATATTTGAATCGGTTACGGCTTTTAGAGGTAACATAAACCAAAATGCGGATCCCCGGCCTTCTTCACTTTCTACACCAATTTTTCCATTATGTCTGTGAATTATTTCAGCTGCGATGAAAAGGCCCAATCCCAAACCCTGCATTTTTTTAGGCAGTGTATCAACCCGGTAAAAGCGTTCAAATATGTGCTTCTGCTTTTCCCTGGCAATGCCTATTCCATAATCGGTGACCTTCACTTCTATACACCTTTCTTTTATGCAAGTAGCAATATCAATGTTCTTTCCGTTAGGAGAATATTTAATCGCATTGCTTACCAGGTTGGTAATAACTCGTCCTATCTTTTCGCTGTCACCTTCTATCACCCTGGATGAAGATTCAAATGAACAATTGATTTTATGTGAATCCAGGTTAAGGCTTATTGCATCAACGGCCTCTTTGATACACTCATTTAAATCAAATTTTGCGAAAATATATTGAATTTCCCCTGCCTTTATTTTAGTGTTATCAAGCATGTTAGAAATAATTCCCTGTAACATAGTAAGCTGGCTGTCCATTCGGGCCATAATGTTTAAAGTTTCGGGATTGCTTCCCGGAAATAGTCTTTTTAATATGTACATATAGCCAAGTAAAGCAGTAATAGGACTCTTTAATTCATGCGATGCTATATTTACAAAATCTTCCTGATGCTGCTCGTAGATAACCTTTTCGGTGACATTTGTGAAATGGTAAACCACGCTTTGGATACGCGTATCATCAAGTAAATTTTTAGCAACCGTTTCTACCCATATCCAGCCGCTGTCTTTTGTTTTAAGCTGATGTTGTACTTTTAACGAAGCTTCGTGAATAGTAAGGAGCTTTGCAAGATTAATTTTAAACTCACCTACAGCTTCAGGATTAATTAAATTATAGTAATGCATTTGCCTCAGCTCATCATCTGAATACCCTAAAAGCACCGAGGTTGAAGGGCAGCTATAAGTTATATTGGTATCCCGGTCAGTCAAAAAAAAACCTTCGTAGCTTTTTTCCACTATGCCTTTATAGCGTTCTTCACTGTTTTTTAGTTTTAAGTTTGTGAGCCGGATCATATCCAATAAACAAATAAAGAACGTTGATTCGGCAAGAAAACCAACTAAATGCACTAAAAATACATTCGAAATGTTAAAGCCTTCATACGGGTATATAAAAATGAAAAATGTACAGAAGAAACAGCAGATCACAGCTGCAACCGCAGAAGTGGTGCTTCCATAGGCGGCGCTGGCCATAATTACACCGAAGTATAGCAGGAAGGGTACCTGCGGACCAACAGACATAAAAAACTCCAGTTTAAAAATTGTGGTCGCAGCTGTCAGCATTGCCGGCACAAAATAGTTGAGCCACGCCGGCCGTGGCGTTGCAAATTCATAATTCCAAATTATTGGCCTGCTATATCCTATTAGCGCTGCTCTTTTGAAAATACTCATTAAACTTTATACAAGTGACGATTTATGGTTGTTAGAACAAGACTATTTATAATATTAACCAGCAATTTTCCATTTGGCTTGCTTCTGGCGGTAACTTTCCAGCGCCCGTTGGCATAAGCCAGCCAAAAACAACCTGTGTTCTTATATAGCTTATATAACACACAGCCATTAGGAAATGATACCTGGCAAACCTGAATTTTTACTTCCTTTGTGCTTAAGGGAATGGAGATCGGAAAAATTTTCTTCACCGGCATATGGCTGGATTAATTGGTTTTTAAAAAATAAAATTGTGTTGATCCCGGTAACTACTGATGGGATTTGTCAAAAGCAATGCCTTGATATGTCCGCTTATATTTTGAAGATCGAATGGCTTTGGTATAAACACGTCACAGCCGTATGAACCAAGGGAGAGCAAGACCCGGGGATATGCCGAAATAATAATCACAGGTAATTCACAACCCTGAACTGAACTTTTAACCTGGTGACATAATTCACCGCCGTTAATCCCCTGTAGTAAATAATCCACAATAATCAGGTCGGGCTTGTAATCCTTTATTAACTGAAAAATATCTTTTGAGCAGGTTGATGTTTTGACATCCATTCCTTCGCCGCTCAAATATTCCGTAAGAATATCCAGCAAGTCCGGATCGTCGTCCACAATTAATATACGTTTTGTAATAAATTGATTATCAGTTTGCATAAGCCATTTTACTTATAACAAACTTAATGAAGCGGATTTTACTCAAGGAGCGTATAAGTACGCGAAAAGCATGAGTTAAATACTTGTTTTGCTAATTAAAATATTTAACTGTGTGAAAAATTGCAAAGTTAGTTAATAATTCCGTTAACTATGGCAAATTTAATAAGGGCCGCGGTATTTCTTGAATTGGTTTTATTCATTAAACTAAGCCGGTGCCCTTCAACAGTGCGCTTACTGGTAAACAGTTTCTCGGCTATTTCAGTATTGGTAAGTCCTTCAGCTATTAAATCAAGTACTTCGATCTCCCGTTTTGACAATTCTATATCTGATTGTTCATTTAATGTAGTTTCGGGAGCATAAATTAATTTTTCAAGTAAGGTAAATGCAAGTTCCGAGCAAAGGTATTTTCCGCCCGTTTCGATATGTTTAATAGCAAATATCATTTCATCGGCACTTACGTTTTTAAGCAAATAACCTCTTGCTCCGGTAATAAATGCCTGGTATACGTACTTCTCATGATCTAGCATAGAAAGCACTATCACATTTATTTTGGGGTAATTCTCTTTTAACTGTTCTATAAGTTCAATGCCGCTAATTTCGGGCATATTCATATCAGCCAGCACGATGTCTGCCTCAACTCCCGAGGCTAAAATAGCCAATGCTTCGCGGCCATTAGCCGCTTCTCCTGATACATTAAGCCCCGGCTCTTTTTCTAATAAAGACCGTATCCCGTTCCTGACGATGTTATGATCCTCTGCTAATAAAATTTTAATCACTTTATTTTTAACTTCTGAGTTTATCATTATACGTAGGTTACAAATAAAAAGTCTGCAAATAATTTAATTTTTTTAACTTTTGGTTTCAACAGTTGCGCCGCCATTCTTATCCATAGAATAAAGCATCAATTTTAAGCGCTCAATATGAACCACGGCTTCCTCTGCTCTTTTTTGCGTCTCAATGCTTTGGGCCGCGTGGCCCGCTTCGTTTTCATGCTGTGACATTAATTTCAACAAATTTCTCCGCTCTTCCAGCATCCGTATTGAAACCCATAAAGATTCTTCCAGTCCTTTACTTTGCGTTTCATTTAATACGCTCTCTGTGTAAGCATGTCCGGTATAACAGCGATATCTGTGTGTCCCGTCATGGTTAAGTTTCCAAAGTATACCTCCGCAATCAGGGCAACTAAAGTCTGATTTTTTACCTATTTCTTTTAGTCGATCTATGCTGCTCACCATACTTTCAGTTATTTCAGCTTCAATTTTTACCTCCCGCGGTATTGGAAGAAACTCTTTTGCCGGCTTCGATAAATTATCTGCTATAATATATCCCATATCAGCTATCGGAACCTGATAGTCAACTTCTACTATGTTTAATACACTGGTCGGCATATCCGGGTATAGGGCTTCTGATGGCTCCTGTACTATACAAATACCTCCGCTTCGTTTAATTGCCGACATGCCGGACGTACCATCATCCATCAGACCGGTTAAAACAATGCCAATTACGTGTGAATCATAAGCTACAGCGGCAGACCGGAACAACACATCGATTGAAGGACGCCACCTGTTTTCTTTGGGCCCGGTATGGATACGTATCGAACCCTGTTTAACCATCATGTGATGATCAGGCGGGGCCAGGTATAAATGACCGCTCAAAATAGGTTCTCTATCTTCAGGAACCCGGCATGTTAATGACGTTCTTTGCTGTATATGTTGTATTATTACATTTCCGTTAGAGTTTTTTGATAAATGAAGCACAATAAACACAGCTAAACCCTCACCGGCAGGTAAGATCGAAATTAATTGGGCAATTGCATCGAATCCGCCTGCAGAGGCTCCTATAACAATAATTTTTTTTAATTCATCCATTTTATTCTAATTTTCAGTCCTTAACATAACCTCTACAATAATACCATTGTCTTTTCCTTCCTTAATTTCCAGGCTTCCATTAAACAGGCCCACCCTGTTCTTAATGCTGAGTAACCCTGAACCCTGCATTAAATAGTCGGAGTTTTTTACGTTAAAGCCGGTGCCATTATCGCTTACTGTTAAAATAATTGATTCCTTCGCTATATTTATCTTGATACAGGCTTTGGTAGCGTTGCTATGTTTTATGCAGTTGTTAACCAGCTCCTGGATGATCCTGAAAGATGAGATTTCAAGATCTGGTTTAAGCCGTGTTTTTAAGCCCTGCGTTTTTACTTCAATTGAAAAATTGTCAGTAGTTAACCTTCTCGCCATTTCATTAACACTCTCAATCAAACCAAAATCATTCAGTATAGACGGAGCAAGCTCGAATGAGATATTCCGGGTTTCATTAATGGCCTGGTCAAGCAGAGAATTTATGTTATTAAAGGATTCTGTTAATGGCGCGGTACGGTTATAATTCTGAAGGTTTAACCGGATGCCGTAAAGCAGCTGGGCTACACTGTCGTGTAGTGCTTCACTAATTCTCTTACGTTCTTTTTCCTGTGCCTGCAATGCGGCAGACATAATGC
>JAQNCM010000658.1 GCA_029237615.1 Mucilaginibacter sp. | reverse complement strand
ATTAATATTATTCCACGATGCAGTTTGGATGTCCCACTGTGAAATCAGACTAGTGGCAGTATTATACCAAAAACTATTACAATCCAAAGGTGGTGGCAATAGTGGATTGACATCACTTATATAAGTCGGAAGTAAACACCATAATACTTTTTCCCACTTATAAACGTTTGTTGTACCATCGAACCAAAATTGATAACATTGTGGATTAGAAAAATCAAAAGTTGCGAGAGTGTATGGAACTTGATTCCAACCTCCAGCATACAAAGACAATTCAGCATTATCAGGGTTATACCAATATGTGCCATCTAAAGGAACTGAAGGATCATCATTTTGAAATAATGCTTCCGCAATGTTAGATTTGTATCCGTCCCATTGATATATTTTTTGGTGTGGGACATCGATATAATAAGCATTAGTATTTGGAGGATATGGTGAGGTAAATTTATCTTCGGTCAAACGAATAAACTCTTGATTGATATGATAAACCAAATCATCATAATCTAACGCTAAGGTACCATTAATTTTTAATTTGTACTTTTTACCATTGACCAACACGGTTATGACATAATTTTGACCCTGTTTTAACCCTGTAAAAGTATTAGGCCCAATTCCGTCACCGGTTTCAATCCCCACATCTTGTATTGCTGGTAAATCTATTTCCGTATTAGCCTTTTCTGGCCCCGTTGGTAATGAATATGAATGAACCCCTTCTTTATAATAACGAGCTACATTATCGACTGCATATCCCGAAAAATAATAAGCAGTTTTAGGAGTTAACTCTGTAACATCCAAGAAGGATGTTGTTTTGTCATTGTAAAATGCGCCTACAACTAATGCACCATCCAATTTATCACCCGTACTTAAGTCTGGATCAACCGTGGCGTCGCCACTGTAGTAATTTCCATCTTTAGGAGAAGTGGTTAAATAATTAGCAGGTTTATTTGATACTGTAATAACAATACCATCATAAGCTTGGTTAGATGAGTTACAACCGGAGGAAGGGGAGGGAATATTCCATGAAATTCTAGCCGTTGTGTCACTAGTGCGCTGGAAGCTTAATTCTATATTTTTACCTTCTGAATTAATTCTGCCAGGAGAATCAAGAAATTTGTCAAATTGTCCCATCTTATAATACCCTTTATCTATCTATATTTATTAGGTAAAACTGTAATTATAATTTATTCTATTGTCATTCCTTTATATGGTAATCCTACAATTTCACCATTAATTTCATTTAATATTCTTTCAGCATCACCTAAAATCGTGACTAACAATAAATCCATAATTAATAACAGGGTATTAGTTTTCGATACATTTGTGTTGTACAATTTAGCGTTGCCCAACAGTAAAACATATTCATGTAATAATTCTATTGATCCGCCATGCCATTTCAAGAATTTCCTAACCACAATCGCAGGAATGCCCTGCATCTTCGCATTTTCTTCAGTATCAATTATCATTTTATTAATACTTTGGGTAACAGTATCAACCCATTGCTCAGATGACCATTCATTCAACTCTTTAAATTTTATCAAATGGTGCATACTTTCATATACAGTTTCAAATGAAATAGATAATAGATCTTTAAATACCTTTTCCCGCACAGGTTTTCCGGGTATTAGTTCTAACCTTGGAATTTCTACTGCAACTCTGTATTGCGCATTGGAAAAGAAAGGATGTGATTCCAGTATTTTCTCGTTATCTAATATAACTGATTCTACGGTAGGAGTAATAGTGGACATGGTCCATCTACTAAAATTTTTAATTATATAGTTTGTAAAAATTAGCAATATCAAAACGAATAGTCCGATAAACCATCCGTAACTTTTAACAATCTCTAATAATACACCAACGGGATCTAGTATGACATCCATATAACACCTTATTTCCCTTTCTCAAGGGTCATAGAGTCTACCCATTGTTTTAATTTTTTATTGTTCCATGTTGGTAAATATTTTTCATTGTTGAATACTATGTGTTTAGCCTGTGGAATGCCTTTTACATCCTGAAATTCCCAAAGAATTTTAACTGTATCTTTAGGCTTTAACGCAATATAGTCTGTATCATCCTCACTAACGATGGGAACCTTACAATATTTTTTCACAATATATTCACTAATAATTTTAGGGAAATCTTTACAAGCTAATAATAATTGCTCTTTAGATTCGTAATACTCTTTAAAAGTTAGTTTCTTCATCAATTATCCTTAAGACATTATCTATATTTATAGTGTTTCTATATTGAGACATGTAATAATTTAAGGATTTGATTTAGGCACTGGTGAGGTATTAGTTTTAATAAATTTTAAAGTTCCACAATCCCAAATTCGATCATATCCATGTTTCAACATATTTTGATATTCTGTTAATGTTGGGTCATAAGTTTCTTTGAACTTGTGTTTCAAAATGTCCTTTCTATAATTATATCGATGTTTTCTAACACCGTTCTCCAAGTAAAAATATTCTGGTTTATTGACTCTATCCAGTTGAAAACCCAATTTAGTATATAAATTCCCTTCACTCCATCGTCTGTCTGCGAATGAATAAATCATAGACCATGAGTAAGTTTTTTCAAAGTACGATAATAATTTGCCAGCAATTCCTACTACATGGTACCCATTATTTGTGGCGAATCTAACTAATTCCCATTTGTCTTTTTGTCCAACTATGTTTTTGTTCATGAGCACTCTTGGATTAGCAAAGGTCATTAATGCTACTAATTCATTATTATAATAAGCGCCTAAATTTATCTTAGAACCGGTAGATCCTTGGATGTGGTTATTAATTAGAAAAATTCGTTTTTCGTCTCGTGTGACTTCTTTAATGGTGCATTTCCGTGCAAATATCTTTGGAACATCATTTATACCAAAATAATGTTTGATCTTTTTTATAATTAATTCGCTATTGGTATTCCATTCATCCTCAAATATAAACAATACTTTGATATTCCGTTCTTCGAAATATTTTTTCATATTTTTGAAATAATAGACCGTTCTAACCGTCTGTTGTCTATATTCATTTAATGTAATAAACATAACCCCAAATTGTAATTGCTTATTGAATAGCGTAATGCTATATGGATTGAAGTCTACATATGCATCAAATGCAATTGGGACATTATTTTGAATCGATGTTATAAAATCGTCTAATTTATACATCGACTTGACGTACGGGTAAAAGATATCGGGGAAGCGAACGTTTGATTTCTGATTTTTCGTAATATTCGCTCTCCATTCCGTCATAGTTAAATTTCTATAATCTGCGCAGATGTCAGTTGGAATATTATTTTGAAAGCAATATTTCACCGATATAATATGGTCTAAGTGATATCCGGGGGTGCCAGCCAATGCTCGTTTTAAATTACTCGGGTTGATTATATGTTTATATTTTCTATAGCTATTCCGAGTAAGCTTATACACAATTTGTCTATATTGTCCATATCCGGATTTGGTGCATACTGAATTGTTATGACGTTCTTCATTGAACGAATGCAATCGGCGCCGTTTATTTTCTATATTGCATGGCGCACAGAATGAGTTACCAGTAAAAATTCTTTCTGGTTGGGTTTTCCATGGTGTCCCTCCACATTCACATTTAGGATTTTTTAATAGGATTGGTTTGTGAAGACCTTTATATGGTCCGAGTAAAATGTACCCCATGTCCAGTAATCGTTGCTCATTTGTATCATTCACAGCAGAATATTGCTGTTTCCGTGTACAGTGGGGGCACCCTTTAAGTCCACTTTTTTTATAATTTTGTAGTTTAGACTTTGGAGTGGCTTTGAATATAGTATTACATAACAAGCATGTTATGTTTTGATGGTCATTTGAGGTGAGATTCGGGTCTGTAATTCGCAATCCAATATCTTCCAATTTCTGGATGTAAGTATTATTCATGACGATATCATACCTGAGAAATAATAATTATCAATAACCACAAACCATAATAGACTGAAGAATTACCTATACAAGCAAGAAAAAACCGGCACTAAGTGCCGGTTTTTAAAGGACTTTTGTATAATACTACTATTATACGAAGTCTAGGTTAATTACGTTTATTTTACCGTAATAATCGGGCGAATTCCCCAATGAGATGTTAGGATCAGTGAAGGCCACTTTACCATA
>JAQNCM010000520.1 GCA_029237615.1 Mucilaginibacter sp. | reverse complement strand
CTCGATGAGGCGATCGGGGTCGAAGAGAACCTGGCTGTGATAGCTGGCGACTTTGCGCTGGAGTACGTCCTCGACGCGCCTGATGAGCTCTGGCGCGATGACGGACTGGAAACGGAGGCGATATTCGCGGACGGCGTCTTGCTCGCCGCCGCGGATCATCGTCTCCTCGTCGCGCGTCATGCCGCCGCTCATGACGCAAAACACGTATTCGTCGCACAGGTAGGTCTTCGCGTGGGTCGGCCCACGCCCATAGAGATCCTTCATTGTTCGGACAACGGCGTGCGAGACGCGCGCTTGTATCGACTGGCCCTGTTGATCCATGTCGTCGCTGGATTCGGCATACATGCTCACAACGGTAGTCGACGCTCACGCGCTTCGCGGCCGCCGCCGCCGGCGGAGAAGCCGTGAACGCCGGTTTGGTCGATGTCCGCCCGGGTAGCATCTATAACGAGCACGTCGACGACAGCTTGCACGCGCTCCAGCAGCATCAGATGGGGACAGCTCCGGTAGAGATCATCTCTGCCTCGTGTCAAGGTCCCGTCGACTTTCTCCCGTCCTACAGGAGTACGTATGAGCGCCACAAGCGCCCCCACGACCAGCGGTTCTGACCGCGGTACCTATGCCCGTCCGCCTGCCGCGAACGAGGCCCGTCGTCACTTGCCGGAGACAAAGGCCGCGTTCAAGACGACCGAGTTCGGTGCCTTCCTTGCGTTTGTCGTCGGGATTCTCATCTCGGCTGCGGTGGTCAAGGCGACCGGCGCACATCGTGATGTCTTCACGGCGTCGCAGGCCTGGCTCTACGTGTCGATTGTCACGGTCGGCTACATGATCAGCCGTGGCCTTGCGAAGTCCGGCAGCAAGCAATCTTCCGACGAGCGGTAGGAAGCGGCCGAGCGGTCCGTACGGCGCCCCTACAGGAGGGGGCATCGTACGGCCGCAGCCCTTTCGACCGGTGCTGGACCAACTCTCGACTGACGCGCTGAATGACAGTGCGCGTCGAGAGGCACGAGAGAACTCTGACTGACAGGTGGAAGGTTGTCTGGCCAGCTCGCCGGAAAGCGAAGCACGCCATCGCGAGGATCACATTGACCGCGACGGCGGAAGGCGGAGCATGAGCGCGGGCGGACGCGAGAAAGCATGGTCGCCCGCGGGCCGGCAAAAAGGTCCCCGGTGTGATTGATCTGACCCTCATAAGAGCTCTCGGCGTGAGTAGACTCGCGAGAGGGACCGGAGGACGGGCATGCCCGCAAACGAGCAATTGATTCTAGAGAACGAGCCTGAGCGGCTGGCCGCAGTGCGGCGGTATGACGTGCTGGATACGCCTCCCGATGGCGCGTTTGACCGCGTCACCCGGTTGGCGGCGCGGCAATTTGACGTCCCGATCTCGATCGTGAGCATCGTCGACACCGACCGCATCTGGTTCAAGTCCCATCACGGGGTTGACGTTGACGAGATCGGTCGCGATCCCGGTCTGTGCGCGTCCGCGATCTTGGCGGATGAGACCTGGGTCGTGGAGAACGCACAGACCGATCCGCGGGCAATGGCCAATCCGCTGGTCGCGGGGGAGCTCGGTCTCAGGTTCTATGCCGGGGCTCCGCTGACGACGCACGACGGCTATAACCTCGGGACGCTGTGTGTCATCGACAGCCAGCCGCGTGAGTTTTCGGACCAGCAGGCGGCGATGCTTAGAGAGCTGGCGGGGGTTGTGATGGACGAGCTCGAACTCCGCCTGCAGGCGCGGCGGACGGTGAGCCACGAGCTGCTCTTGCGCGAGCAAGCCGAACGCACGGCGCGCGAGCTGCAGGCCAGCCTGCTGCCAAGCGACCTTCCAGAGATCGCTGGGGCGGAGCGGGCGACGCTGTACGTGCCGGCGGACCGCGCCGTCGTCGGTGGCGACTTTTATGACATGTTCATCGTGGACGACGCCTGCATCATGGCTGTCGGTGACGTCAGCGGCAAGGATGCCGCTGCTGCCGCTAGCACCGGTCTGGCGCGTCACTCCATCCGCTCATCGTCGCAATGGGCTGGCGGCCCGATGGAGTGCCTCAGGAACTTAAACCACACGATGCTGCTTGATGCGCACGGTGATGACATCACTACGTTCTGCACAGTCGTGCTTGTGTTCGCCCGCCGGTCCGAGTATGGCTTTACCCTGCGCATTGCATCGGCGGGGCATCCGCCGGCGCTACTGTGTGACGCGGCCGGCCGCTGCACCGAATTGACTGTTGCCGGACCTCCGGCTGGCTGGTATGAGGAGGCCGCGTTTGAGGAGATCGAAGTCGATCTTCGCTCAGGCCAAACGATCGTTATGTACACGGACGGGCTGCCCGAAGCGCGGTCGGCAGGGACGCTGGTGGGCATTGAGCGCGTCATCGAGGCGCTCACGCGAGTCGCAGGCTCGGCTGAGGACGCCATCGCAGCGCTGCGCGGCGTCGTCACGGCGGCGGACGTGAACGTTGGCGACGACGTCGCAGCCCTCGCTTTCGGGGCGCTGTAGGAGCGCCCGGCGCGATGCCCGATTTCGCTGTCGAGAGGGTCGAGCGCGGCGATCAGATCACGCTTGTGCTGTCGGGCGAGCTAGATCTCCTCCACGCCGCTACTGTGGCGCGGACGGTTGAATCGATCGAACCGAACGGGTCGCTGACTCTCGACCTCTTCGGGCTTGAGTTCGTCGACTCGTCCGGGCTGCGTCTCTTCATGAACCTTGATCGTC
>JAQNCM010000688.1 GCA_029237615.1 Mucilaginibacter sp. | reverse complement strand
CAGACCTTAGCTGTAGAGCCTCCGGACTTCCATCGAGGTGACGTGTTCCTCGCGGGGAGAGCGCCGCCTTGTATTCGTGTCGCCGGGGCGTAGACTGGAACGTACAAGGTCACTCGCCGCTTTTGCGAATCCGCTTCGCACGGCCACCGCCGGCCAGCAGCCCACGGCGACCTCACGGACCAGTTTCGTCCTAGCTTTAGAGAGCCGTTTCACGACGCTAATCGCTCGGAACGCCCTGGGGGGCAGTCCGAAGGCGCTCAAGGAGGCTCCCATGGTCCCCAAGTTACCGGTCGAGTCCGTGGGATCACCGGCGGATCGAGCGATGCCTGGGGCGGCGAATGTGAACGGCGCTCGGCCGCGCTCCCGGGACCCGATATTGGGGGTGAGCATTCAGTCGCCGACCCCAAGTCCCGGCTTGAGGGTTCAAACGCTTGGGCGCGTTCCGGGGTCGCACGCTTGGATTCGAAAGCCTGAATTGATCTCTGGCCCCAGCGCGGCTGACCAGGATGTCGCTGACGAGCGCTCGCTGCGCGGATCGAAGCACTTCGTGGTGAGGGCGGGGCAGCGTCTAGGAGCGTTTGCCAGCCGCCGGCGCGGTCCGCTGACCGTGCTCGGAACGCTGCTCGCCGTGGGTGTGCTTGTGTTCGTTCTTGCCGGACGGTGGGGACAGTTCGCGCGCGCCGCTGCCGCCGCGCCGTGGTGGGCGTTGACGGCCGCGGTGGCGCTACAGATCGCGTCGCTGATGTCGCGCACCGAGGCCTGGAATGTGTGCGTGCACGCCGCCGGCGGTACCGTCGGCCGCCGGCGCCTATACCGCGCGGCTGGCTTCGGCTACCTCGGCAACGTCGTCAACGGCGAGCTCGGGTTCGCGTTGCGGATCGCGTCGCTTCGGCGTGCGGCGCCACGCGAGACCCCCAAGGCGGTGGTGATCGCGGCGACCGAGATACCGATCGTGCTGATGGAAGTCGCGCTCGCGACGCTGTTCTCGTTCACACTCATCGCCCCTCTGGGTTTGCCGTGGTGGACACCGCTCGTCGCCTTCTGCGCGGTGCTCGCTGTCGTTGCAGGTCTCGCGCGGCTGGCCCGGCGGCACCCGAGCGGATGGTGGAAGGGCCTCGCCGCGCTCGGCGACGCGCGCGCCCGCACACGTGTCGCGATCTTCGTCGTGCTCGCCGTCTGCGGCCAGATCGCGCGCAACTGGCTGATGTTGCACGCCAGCGGCCTCCACGCCTCGGTGTTCGACGCGACCGCCGTGCTGATCGCCGTCGCCGTGCTCGGTGTGCTGCCGATTGGACCCGGCGTCGGCGCGGGGGCGATGGTCCTGATCCTCGGGTCCACCGGTGTAGCCGGCGTCAGCGCCGCCGGCGTGCTCCTGACAGCAACCGGCACCGTCGGCGCGCTTGCCTACGGCGGCTGGGCGCTCGCCGACCGCTTCTGGACTAGACGAACAACCAGGCTGCGGCTTCCCGCCCTCGCGACAGCCCGCCGAGCACCAGGATTGATCTAGGAGGGTTTCTGCCTAGTCGGCTGCGAGGAGGTGGTTGAGCGTAGGTCGCGTAAGCTCATGGCTAGACGGGCGGGAAGGCCTTACGCCAGAGCGACGAGCAGATGCCGCTGGCGAACGCGAGCGGCGAGCACGCGGCCCGGGGACGCGTTCGCGATTGGCGGTCACTCGAGCAGGGCGAGCACCTCGTCTGAGAGGAAGAACGGCTCGAGGCGGCGTCGGAGGAAGGCGGCGAGCATCCCGTTCTCGACCAACACCGCGATGACCGGCGGCCCGAACCGCAGCGCCTCCTCGACCATGTCCTCGCGCTCGATCCCGAACTCCACGAGCAGCTCGCGCAGGGTGAAGTGCCCGTACTTGTCGAAGAAGAAGTCGACGCCCTCGTCCAGCAGCGCGTGCAGGTACGCGGTGCCGCGAAACGCCAGCCAGAACTCGTAGCCGATGACCAGCAGGTCTTCCAGGTCGTCCTGCGACAAATACTGGCGGAACGAGCCGATCGCCTCGTCGGCGTGCTGGCGCCACAGATCGATGACCGCGTCGTACACCGATGATTCGTCCCGCGTTCCGCTGGGGGCACTGGCGCGATGGAGCAGGAGCCGCGCGCTGCGCTCAGCCAGCTCCCGGAGCCGCAGCTCGAGATCCACCCGCGCTCCGGGCGCGACTGTCCCCACGATCCGCCCACCGGCTGCCAGTAGCGACGACACGCCCGGCACTCGCGCGGCAACTTCGCGATTGTGCACCATCACATCGGTCGCGATCCGGTACAGCCACCACGAGACCACGCTGACCGCCAGCGGGCTCTCGGGCAGCCGCTCGCGCACTAGCGGCAGCTCGAGCAGCTTGCCCGCGAGCGCCTCGACGTGCTCTGTGCCGAGGACATCGCCGATCCGGTTCTCGTCCTGCGCACGGTGACCGTACACCCGCGCGGCGATTTCGCCGGCCAGTTCCGGTATCGATCCCTGGATCTGCATCGTCGTCGCGTACTTGCGTGCGGTGGCCTTGATCTGCTCCCGGCTCACCACCCCGTCGAGGACCAGCTCGCCGGCCGCGGACAGCGCATGGTCGACCTCAGCGTCGACGAGCAGGGCGAAGCGATCGGGGCCGAGCTGCGCCTGCACGAACTCGATCTGAGCCTCGAGGAGCCGCAAGGCCTTGGCTCGACGACCATCCGTCATCCTCTCTCCTTCTCGGCGCGTGTGGGCTAGGAAACTGAGTGTCGCGCACGGTGAGCCTCATGACCAATCGCCGTCAGATGACCTGACGCCACCACTGCCACCAGTCCTCGTCTAGACGAAAGGCCGCTCGGACTCCGGCACCTTGGGGATCTCGGCGGCGATCCGCTGCATCATCATGTAGAAGCGCGGCAGCTCGGGGTAGACGATCGCCTTGCCGCGGGTGATCAATGCGCAGGCGATGCCGCGCTCGGGGTCGGCCCAGCCCATGATGTTGATCAGGCCCAGGTGCCCGAAGGCGAGGTCGGTGTCGAGCCCGTAGATGCTGACCACCTTGGCGCCCAGCATCAGGCCGTAACTGAAGCGCGCGGGGAGGCCGAGGGAGAGGTCGAGCTCGAGCCGGGACTGCTCGCGCAGGGCGCGGCGCAGCGTATCGGGGCGCATCACCCGCACGCCGTCGAGCTCGCCGCCGCGGCGGAAGATCTCGAAGAAGCGGCTCAGCTCCTCGGCGGTGGTGATGATGCTGGCCGCGGGCATCACGGAGGTTAGGAAGCGCGGGTCGTTGCTGAGCTGCACGACCTCGTCGAGCGGAGCGCTGAGCACGCGGGTGACCAGCGTCGAGAGCGGCGGCAGCAGCTTCGGCCCCGTCCGGTAGGCGAGGCCGACCTGGTCAACG
>JAQNCM010000074.1 GCA_029237615.1 Mucilaginibacter sp. | reverse complement strand
ATTGATGGTAGCTGTTATCGGCGTATAAATTAGCGCGGGGTTCAGTAAATGTCCAGTTATAGCGTGAGGTGTCTTTCATGTCCTGCGTACAAATGTATATCTGTACTCCCTTAGCATAGGTATGCCTGATCTGCCTGCTGCTTCCCGGAACCTGTATGGAAAGGGGAACACTATTATTCTGCCCAAAACAAACCAGCGTATAGCAGATTAAAAAGAAAGAAAAAATAGTACGGGCCATATTTTTCATTGATTGACTTTACGAACGTATAAAAAAAACTATTAGTATATCTAAACAGTGGCGCCGAATTTTCAGGGGTGGTCCACCGGCGCCGGCAGCACTTTCTACGGAGTGCTTATTTGTACTTGTTGGTTCCTGTGTTAACTATTTATTTTCCCGCACCTAATTGCCCCAAAAACATTACTTTAGTACGTTAAATCCTACGCACAACCGAAACATAATCACAATTAAACTATGGCATTTTTCTTAAGAGCAAAACACTGGCAACTATTCCTGTTATCCTTTGGAATTCCTTTTATTTTACAGCTATTTCTAGTTTTCGATGTTGTTACAAGTATAACAAGTCATGCTGATCCCACCTTCATGCTAGCTTATTTTAAGTTCTTTCCCATCTTATTAGTGGTTTTCATTGGCACCTTGTTTGGCTGGTTTTGGGCAGTGGGTGTCGGGCTGCAAAAGATGGTGCCTTCGGTAATAAAAATGAAGGTGACAACCTTTAAAGTGTTTTTCTTTATTCCGCTGGCTTATTTATTACTCATTGCTATAGGTATGGGTATGCTTTTTTCGAACAGTTTTTTTGGCAACATAACAAGCTCGAACAATCCGGCTCCGTTTTTTATTGGATTCGCAGTGATTTTCCCTTTACATATATTTAGTATGTTTTGCATTTTCTATTGTTTGTATTTTTCGGCAAGAACCATAAAAACGATTGAACTGCAGCGGCCGGTTACCTTCAGTGATTTTGCAGGAGAGTTTTTCCTGATATGGTTTTTCTTTATCGGCGTATGGATCATTCAGCCAAGGATAAACAAAATGACATCTCCTGAAGGTGATGTTAATTTGGTTAGCGATCAGATCGATTGATAAAACGATTTCTCTCACTGCCGGCATTGACCAATAAATAAAATTTACATAGCTAAGTTAGGAAGGATTATTTTACTTTATAAAAACTGACATAGTTATTCCCATCTTTTAAACTTTTTGGTAATAACATGTTGCCGTTCATTAAAGCAAGGGACAACGTACCTTCAAATATTGTATCAATTAACTCCAAATTATCGTTAAACTTCCAGAATTTATAAACCAGGGAGTTATTCAAAGTGATTGAAAATTTTGCCAGCCCACTAATGCGCTCCCCTGCACCGGCGTAATGTATTTTTTCAAAATCGTAATATCTTATTAAAAAACCTTTGTTTTCATTAACCAGATCTGTGAATTTTTTCTTTAGTTTTTCACTGAACAAAGGCTTTTCTTCTTCCGTGTTTTCATTTATATCTTTAACCACAAAAGCTCCGGAAATGCCCATATTTAACAATGGCACTTTATCAGTTACCTCCAATAGCAACTCTTCAATTCGTTCAAAATCTACATGGTCTGTTAGTTCAGCGGATGGAAAAAACATGAGGTAATGCAAGCCTAATATCAATATTCCATTTTGCGAAGTTGAAGTAGCCCCGGGACTTTGAATTTCAGCAAAAACTTGTTTGGCAATATAAAAAGTATTTCGCTTTTCATTGATCTCCGAAATCGTCTTCAATTTGTTTGGCCTGTTAACATTGAACCGTTTACTAACTTCGTCCAGCAAAAAAATCCTTTTGTTGTAATTTTCTTTGTCCGCCGAATGGATATCCGGTAAAATCCCTGTCGTAATAACATCCTCTGCCATTATCATTAAATATCTGATTGTAATTATCTCGGGTACATTTTCCCTTTTCTTAAGCGCCGTTGCTACCACGGCAAAAGATTTTTTCTTTTCGAGAAAAGATTCCAGGTTTGGAAACTCTGCTGTTAACTTACTTATAATGTTCTTTAAATTACTTTTGGCTGCACTACGTTTTGCAATTAGTATTAACATGCTTAAAACGAGTAATATCAAGAGAAGAATTGATAAATTTTGGGTGACGTCGGCCTGTAACAAGATCATAAATAGAATATTATTTAAGTTGCCGGATTAACAAAACAACGTTGCTAAATTTAATTATTAATTACATATATTAAAATAAAAGAAAATATAACATCCCTGTCGATTTTAACCAGGTCGGGATTTAGTGCAGCGTAACTTGGTCCTAAAATGTATTAAGCTTTCGGCTTAACCACTAATTACTTGTAAATATTATCTTACAATATTGCCCCTTTCTATTTTTTTACCTATCGTTGTGTTTTTAAAAACATAACGGCTATAAAGCGGTTATTTCCGTATCGAACAAAATTCAGCGCCATGAAAAAACACTTACTTTCAAACAGAAATCCAAGGTCATTCCCGCTTGTTTGGCAGTGCCTTTTAACAGTAATTTTTACAGGATTACTGATGCCGACGGCTTTGCTGGCCCAGGCAACCTCAACCGACTCAACCAAAACACAAACCATTTACAGCGCGGCGCCAGTTAAACCCCAATATCCAAGGGTGGTTGGTTATGTAAGCTTTATCCTCCCGCTCGAAACGTTGTCCGGCGGAAAATTCACACCAAATTTCTCCGATCACACCAGCACCATTGGCTTCCCCATAGGTGTAAACGTCTTATACAGCGACCACTTTGGCTTTAGTTATGAGTTTACTCCTACCATAAAGGCTTCCGGCGGAACAAGCAAAATGAGCAACCTGTTATTTGATCCTGGTACTATGTTCCGTTTTGACCACGGATTTACCATCATAACCCGTTTAGCGTTCGAGACCTCGGGCCGTTATGGTTTTACTCCGGTATTTAACCAGGTTTATGCCCGTACCAAAGCTGTAAACTATTTCGTGGCCTTGTCGCTTCCTACCAGGTATGGCAACAGCGCACCATCTTCCATAGGTTTAAACTTACAGATCGGGTTCATTTTTAATTAATTGCAATAACGAAATGTTTTGAATCTTTAGGTTGTCTATAGTTTAAAGATTCATTCTGTAATTAAGCTTTCCAAAA
>JAQNCM010000069.1 GCA_029237615.1 Mucilaginibacter sp. | reverse complement strand
GTGCTTGAAGGTACCGTTAAAAACATTACCGACTTTGGTGTATTTATTGACCTTGGCGGTGTTGACGGTTTATTACACATTACAGATATTTCATGGGGCCGTATTGAGCACCCGCGCGAAATTTTAGCATTGGATCAAAAGATCAACGTTGTTGTGCTTGATTTTGATGATGAGAAAAAACGTATCGCTCTTGGCTTAAAACAATTAACTCCGCACCCTTGGCAGTCATTGGATGAAAACATCCAGATCGGCTCACAGGTTAAAGGTAAAATTGTTACCGTTGCTGATTACGGCGCATTCTTAGAAATCATCCCTGGTGTTGAAGGTTTGATCCACGTATCAGAAATGTCATGGTCACAAAACTTACGTAACCCGCAGGAATTCCTGAAAGTTGGTGACGAAGTAGAAGCACAGGTATTGACTTTAGACCGTGACGAACGCAAAATGTCATTAGGTATTAAGCAATTAACTCCTGATCCATGGCAACATGCTGCTGAGCGTTATGCAATGGGAACACAGCATATTGCTACTGTTAAAAACATGACCAACTTTGGTGTGTTTGTTGAGCTGGAAGACGGCATTGACGGATTGATCCACATCTCTGACCTTTCATGGTCTAAGAAAGTAAATCACCCTAATGAATTCACTAAAGTTGGTGAAAAATTAGACGTGGTTGTTTTAGAACTTGATGTTGATAACCGTAAATTAAGCTTAGGCCACAAACAGCTGGAAGAAAATCCTTGGGATACTTTTGAAACCATCTTCACTATTGATTCAGTACATGAAGGTACCGTGTTAAAAGTTACCGAAAAAGGCGCTATAGTTGCTTTACCTTATGGTGTTGAAGGCTTTGCGCCTACCAAACACCTGGTTAAAGAAGATGGCAAGAGCTTAAAAGCTGAAGAGGCTGCTGAGTTCAAGATCATTGAATTTAACAAGGAAAACAAACGTATCGTTATTTCACACTCACGTATTTGGGAAGAAGCCCGTGCAGAAGCAAGGGTACAGGAATTTGAAACCCGTAAAAAGGAAGCAAAATCTGCCAACAATGCTGTGAAGAAAGTGAAAGAATCAGTTGAAAAATCAACTTTGGGCGACCTGAGTGTGTTAGCACAACTGAAAGAGCAAATGGAAGGTGCTGAAAGTAAAGCACGTAAAGCTTCAAGCAAAAAACCAACTTCTGAAGAAGAAGAAGCATAAGCTTTAAATAAATTTAAATCCTTATAGCCCCCGATGAACATCGGGGGCTTTTTTTATGCCTCACCCTGCTCCTTGAACGAGAGGATTTAGGAAGTTTTCTTGGTTTTGCTTTGCTCATTTATAAATTAAAAGCATAGCGTTTATATTTAAAACATTCTAACTTTACTAAAAACCCATGCATGAAGAAGTTTTAAGGGACTATTTTGATAATAAAATACCAACCGATGTTCTTTATATGGACGTTGACAGTAGCGAAATAAAAACCTCTAATGATGTAATAACAATTAATGTTAACCAAATTGTAAACGGATCGGAATATAGAATAGACAGAAATCATTTGATTAAACTTTGTAATGACGCAATTATTGGTTCTATCAAATCATCGCATCTAACAACTATAGCTTATGCATTAATTTGTTCAGAATTTTTTACTTGGAATGAAGATGACATCATAGCCACAGTTATTTTTGATTGGGATAATCCTGAGATAAGTTTCCCTTTAACTATTAATAATCTAGAAAAATGGAGATCGTATCTCATCTCCGGAAAGTACAATTTGAAGTAATATTTTATAATTACAAAGTTTATAGCCTCGATTTTCTCCCGGACTTTACTGACTTTTCGGACTTTCGGACTAAATTATTACCTTTGCCCAAATCCACCATAACGATGCAAAATCTAACACTGCTCGACGGTCCCAAATTCCAAATCACATTACAGCGTCTGTGTCGTCAGTTAATAGAAAATCATAATGATTTTTCACAGTCGGTATTGATCGGGATCCAGCCAAGGGGAATCTACCTGGCTAAACGCATAGCCGAGGAGCTACGCAAAATATTACCAGACAAAAATATCCTGCAGGGCGATTTGGACATTACATTTTATCGTGATGATTTCCGCCGCCGTGAATCGCAGCTGGTACCCAATCAAACAAAAATAGATTTTATAATAGAAGGCAAAAAAGTGGTGATGATGGATGATGTACTGTGGACAGGCCGCACAATCCGCGCCGCCATGGACGCACTGCAAGCCTTCGGCCGCCCGGAAAAGATCGAACTGCTTGCTCTTGTTGACCGCCGTTATTCAAGACACATACCGGTAGCAGCTGACTATGTGGGGATTGAGGTAGATTCCATTGCATCGCAAAAAGTGGTAGTTAGCTGGAAAGAAACCGACGGAGAAGACCGGATTACCTTGTTATCCGATGCGAAATAGAAATAACCCCTTGTCATTGCGAGGAAGAACGACGAAGCAATCGCACACTATACAGAGCGGAAATTCATAGTTCTCGATTGCTTCGTACCTCGCAATGACACGGATCTGAAATAACAAAAAAAATCCGAATTCGTAAATCCGAATTCCGAAATATAAAAAAATGGCAGGACTCAGCACACGACATCTTTTAGGAATTAAAGACTTAAACGCGGCAGATATTCAATTGATATTTGAAACGGCCGATAATTTTAAAACGGTGCTGAACAGGCCAATAAAAAAAGTCCCCTCCCTGCGCGATGTTACTATTGCCAATCTATTTTTCGAAAACTCTACCCGTACCCGCCTGTCGTTTGAGCTGGCAGAAAGACGATTATCTGCCGATACGATCAACTTCGCGGCGTCTTCCTCTTCTGTAAGCAAAGGGGAAACGCTGATTGATACCGTGAATAACATATTAGCAATGAAGGTTGATATGGTGGTGATGCGTCATCCATATGCAGGTGCAGGAATCTTTTTGTCAAAACACGTAAAAGCACAAATAGTAAATGCCGGTGATGGTGCGCACGAGCACCCCACCCAGGCATTGCTGGACGCATTTTCCATCCGCGAAAAACTTGGGGACGTGGCCGGCAAAAAGGTGGTGATCGTAGGTGATATTTTGCACTCACGGGTGGCCCTGTCCAATATATTATGCCTGAAACAACTGGGTGCCGAAGTAATGGTTTGCGGTCCAACTACGCTGATCCCTAAATACATTGGCTCATTGGGTGTGCGGGTTGAACATAACCTGCTTAAGGCCCTTAACTGGTGCGATGTAGCCAACATGCTGCGTATACAACTGGAAAGGCAGGATATAAAATATTTCCCGTCACTACGTGAGTATACCATGCTGTACGGATTAAACAAGCAAATATTGGATTCGCTGGACAATGAGATCATCGTGATGCACCCCGGCCCTATCAACCGTGGCGTGGAAATTACCAGCGACGTTGCCGACAGCAAACAATCTATTACATTAGACCAGGTGGAGAATGGCGTAGCTATCAGGATGGCTGTCCTGTTTTTGCTGGCCGGACAAACATCATGATTAATAATTATGCCGTAGGCACATATGGCAAATACGCATTTATCCGTTTAACCCGGTAGATTAGTCCTGATTGGTTTTAATATGCGATTATCATTTATTATTCTTTTATCCTTCGTTATTTCATCAGCCGCTTCGGCCCAAAGCCGTCAGCAGCAAAAGGTTGATTCGGTATTTCAAGTGGTTAAGCGATATTTCAACCAAAAAAATGCTGATGCCATTTATAACATGGCAGGCAATGATTTCCAAAAAGAATTAAGCATTAATGCCTTTGACGAAGTTGCCAATAAGAACCTTTTCCTGCTTGGCGAAATAAAAGAGTCTTCGCTGATGAGCTTTGTAAATAACAGCACTGCTACTTACAAATTAAAGTTCAATTCGGTAACGCTGCAGCTATTAATGAGCCTGGATAAGCGGGATAAATTAGAGTTATTCCTTTTTCAATCATACGTTGAACCCATTGGCAACAAAACTGCTTTGGTGCCGGCGTCTAATCCATTAAGATCAGAAACAGACCGTGCAGTGGATTCTGTTGCACGTACTTATATCCAAAAATCAAATACCGCAGGCTTATGCATCGGTATAATCAATAATGGAAAAAGCACCATCTACGGCTATGGAACAACGGTTAAAGGTTTTGCCAAATTGCCAAATGCCGACACTTTTTTTGAAATCGGCTCCATAACAAAAACGTTTACAGCTACCCTGCTGGCCTATTATGTAAACGAAGGAAAAGTGAAATTATCTGACCCGATAATTAAATACCTGCCCGATTCAGTTGACGCCAACCCCGAGTTAAAATCAATTACCTTAAAGGAACTGAGTAACCATACTTCGGGCCTTGAACGGATACCCGGTAATCTTATTAACCATGCTACCGATGCGCTTAATCCATATAAGGATTACACCAGGCAATTATTGTATACGTATCTCAAAACCTGCAAGCTCAACAGCAAGCCGGGCGAACAATATGCTTATTCCAATTTAGGCGTTGGTTTACTGGGCAGTATTTTAGAAGACATAAGCGGAAAATCTTTTGAGCAGATGGTAACGACTTTAATTTGCCGACCTTTAGGAATGCGGAGTACCGACCAATATTTAAATCCTCTGCTCTTTCCGCGTTTTGCCCAGGTATACGATATAAATGGGGAAGCAACCCCTGCCTGGGATTTCGACGTGCTTGCACCCTGCGGAGCGCTGAGATCAACGGTAAACGATTTACTGATCTATGCCAGGGCCAATATGAATACCGGCACTAATGAGCTGTCAAAGGCCTTCGGGCTAACCCACCAGGTAACCTTTGCCAAAGATGTAAAAATTGGCCTTGCCTGGCATATCATTATTGTAAACGGGGTAAATTATTACTTTCATAATGGCGGCACTAACGGAAGCAGCAGTTTTTTAGCTTTTAACCCCGAAAAGAAATTGGCTATAGTTATACTCTCTAACGCTGCCGAAAATACCGATTCAATTGGTACAGAGATTTTGAAAAAGATACAGTAAATGTTGGTTGTTAAATTGTTTAAACAAGAATTTGTATTTGTTCGGCAATTAAAAACTCATTCAACAGTTTATCGCCAGAAATAGCAAAATCAACTAAATTTTTCACAATACAAGCAGATGAAAGTTGTATAGCATCCAATGATCTTAATCCTTTAATACCATATTTTTCAATAAGTTTTTGAGATTCATTGATAATTTCTCTGCCTATTAAAATAAAATGATATTTATTTTCATCAGCTGCAAAAGCGTCTAAAATATCATTCGCATTTTGTAACTTCAAATTATTGGTCCTTATTTTTTTATAGATAGCTGAGGAAAATTCGATTTTTGTTAATTCTGAAATAAATATCTCTGTAATTATATTTTCGGCGAAAAACCTATCCAATTTAGATGTATCTTCTTCATTGAAATATAATTTGATCAAGGCAGAAGTATCAATGAATATTTTCACAATTCAATTCTTCTTTCCTCAACAACTGCGTCTGAAATACTTCCTTTCACATCTTTTAGCAGTTCACGAGACCTTAAAAAGGAAAAGTCGTTAAGCGTTAAACGTTCCTTTTTATCAATTTCTTCATCAATAAATGTAACTAACACTTTAACTGGTTTATTGATAATAATTGCTTTGTCTAAAGTAATGTTTCCGTTATTATATGTCCCGCTTACTTGAATCATAATCAAATTTAACAAAATCAATAGAAATATGAAAGCAGAATCTTTATCCTGCTTCCATATCGGAATTAAACAATGACAAATAATTGATTGGCTGAATTGTACTACTTATCAACCACCCACCTAATCAACTTAGAAATTATGCCTCATCATGTATCCCTTCAGCAATTTCTTCAATCGTTTTGCTATTAAAAGCGTCCAGGTCCGCCGGCGTGCGACTGGTAATAAGGCCATTATCTACTACTACTTCTTCATCAACCCACTCGGCGCCTGCATTTTTAAGATCGGTTTGTAAAGATGGATATGAGGTGAGTTTGCGGCCCTGGATCATACCTGTTTCTATCAGCATTTGCGGACCGTGGCAAATGGCAGCCACAGGTTTTCCCTCATCTAAAAAGGCTGAAACAAATGCTACCGCGTCCTTATTCTGTCGTAATTTATCGGGATTGAGTACACCACCCGGTAAAACCAACGCATCGTAATCATCCGGACTTACCTCGCTCAATTGCCTGTCCACCTCCACTTCAATACCCCAATTAGTTTTATCCCACGCTTTTATTTTACCTGTATGAGGTGACACTACATGCACAGTTGCACCTGCGGCTTCCAGGGCTTCTTTAGGGCTTGTTAACTCAACCTGTTCAAATCCTTCCTCAGTAAGGATCACTACTTTACGATTACTTAAACTTGTCATAATAATATATTATTGATTTTATCTTACAAAAATTAATCTTTATATAATTACAACGGGGATTTAAGATGGTTTCAGGAAATTTAAAATAGAATTGAAAATAAAATTATGATTAATCTTCGATATGCTTTAGTGCATAATTGATAAAGTTACTGGTAAGGCCATAATCTTCGGTCCCTTTACGACGGATAAAAAAGAAATCCCGGGTTATTTTTAGTCCTTCAACAGGAACTTCAACCAGATCCCCTTCAGTCAACTGCCGGACAATGGACGGCCGGGGCATAAAACCAAGACACTGATCGGCCAGTAAAAAATTTTTAAGGGCTTCGGTACCGCCCAGCCTTATTTTAACAGAAAGATCTGCCGGTTTGATGTGCAGGGCAGATAATGATTTCAACAATGCATTCAACGTGCCTGAGCCCCTTTCGCGCAGGGCAAGCGGTGTTTTTACCAATTGCTTAAGGGTTAAGGACCGACCGGCCAGCGGACTTTTAGCAGAACAAACCGGGATCACTTCATCGCTCATGAATGGCTTGTAGGAAACGGTAGTAATTTTATTATCTACCTCAATAATACCGATATCTACTTCATGGTTTAACAACGCACTTAAAATATACTCCGAATTGCGGTTAACCAATTGTACATCTACATTGGCATATTCCTGTTGAAAACCAGATAATATGGATGGTAAGATATATAAGGCAATGGTAGTACTGCCGCCCAAACGTAAATTGCCCGCTGCTTGCGACAAACTGCTCAAAACGGAAAGATCATACTCTGCTTTCCGCTCTATCTCTGTAGCCTGCAGCAGGTATTCATTCAGCTTTTTCCCTGCTTCGGTGAGCAGGATGCTATTTCCCTTTCGCTCAAACAATGGGACTTTATACTGATCTTCCAGCGCTTTGATATGCTTGCTGATGGCAGGCTGGGTAACAAAAAGTGCTTGTGCCGCCTTTGAAAAACTAAGGTTTACGGCTACTTCCATAAAAACACGGTGGGAAAAGGAGATCATTTTATATTATAGCAATTTCAAATATATCCAAAACACTATAATAAAAAGTTATAAAGACCAGATACAAGCAACTAATTAATTAATTAGTTGCTAAATTAGTCATCAACCCGATAAATAAAAACAGGGATAATCTCCCGATCATCCCTATTAACTTATAACTGATATATAAAAAGGAGCTTGTCACGAACGATAGTGAGAAATCTTATACTCCATGCTTAGCCACCATACATAGTCCGCTTTGCATCTTTTCTAAGTTTTCTCCTTGCTCCCCGTTGAAATGACATGGAGGCGGTGTTTTGTATATTTAAACCCCAACCGCCTGTCCTATCAAATGCTTTTCGGCCAGATATTCAGCAATCTGCACAGCATTGGTAGCCGCGCCTTTGCGCAGGTTGTCTGATACGATCCAGCAGTTTAGCGTGTTGGGCTGCGTTTCATCCCTGCGGATGCGGCCAACAAACACTTCGTCCTTATCATGCGCATCAAGCGGCATAGGGTATTTTAAATTGGCAGGATCATCCACCACAATTATACCCGGCGCTTTTGACAATAGCTCGCGTACCTCAGCAAGGTCAAAGTCATTCAAAAATTCAATATTCACTGCTTCTGAGTGACCGCCCATAACAGGGATGCGTACGGTTGTAGCAGTTACCTTGATGCTGTCATCACCCATAATTTTAACCGTTTCGTTCACCATTTTCATTTCTTCTTTGGTGTAACCGTTTTCGGTGAATACGTCGATCTGTGGGATCACGTTTAAGTCGATGGGGTAAGGATATATCTTAGGGCCGTCAATGCCATTTCGCTCATTAAAAAGCTGATCTACCGCCTTAACCCCTGTGCCTGTAACCGACTGGTAAGTGGAAACCACTACCCTTTTTATTTTATATTTATCATGCAGCGGTTTTAAGGCCACCACCATTTGTATGGTTGAGCAATTAGGATTTGCGATGATCTTATCGTCAGCTGTAAGCACATCCGCATTCACTTCGGGCACTACCAATTTTTTGGCAGGGTCCATGCGCCATGCTGATGAATTATCAATAACGGTTGTGCCAGCAGCTGCAAAAAGCGGTGCCTGTGCCAATGAAGTGCTGCCCCCTGCCGAAAATAAGGCAACATCGGGCTTCTGCTTTATCGCATCCTCAACAGAAACTACCTTGTACTGCTTACCCTTAAAAGTGATCTCTTTACCCACACTTT
>JAQNCM010000064.1 GCA_029237615.1 Mucilaginibacter sp. | reverse complement strand
GATTGGTTGAAGTTGGCTTGCCAGCCTGGTGCTCACGATAATGGCGGGTTACCGTTCCGTGGGCTGCCTCGGCTTCCATAACCGTTCCATCAGGCGTAACTAAGGTAGAGGTCATTAAACCCAGTGAACCAAAGCCTTGTGCTACTGTATCTGATTGCACGTCGCCATCATAGTTTTTACAGGCCCAAACAAAGTTACCGTGCCATTTTAACGCAGAAGCTACCATGTCATCAATTAACCTGTGCTCATAAGTTAACTGGTTGGCTTCAAAATCCATTTTAAATTCCTGCTCATAAATCTCCTGGAAGATATCTTTAAAGCGGCCATCATATTTTTTAAGAATGGTATTTTTAGTAGACAGGTATAAAGGCCATTTCTTTAGCAGGGCCTGGTTAAAACAGGCACGCGCAAATCCTTTTATAGATTCGTCGGTGTTATACATAGCAAGCGCCACACCGTCACCTTTAAAGTTAAAAACTTCAAATGACTGCTCCGCACCACCATCTTCCGGTGTAAAAGTAATGGTTAGTTTACCTTTTCCTTTAGTAACAAAATCGGTAGCACGGTATTGATCGCCAAAAGCATGACGGCCTATGCAAATGGGAGCTGTCCAGTTTGGCACCAAACGCGGAACATTAGCCATTACGATAGGCTCCCTGAAAACGGTACCATCCAATATATTACGGATTGTTCCATTTGGGGATTTCCACATTTGTTTAAGATTAAATTCTTTTACGCGGTCTTCATCTGGTGTTATAGTAGCACATTTAATACCTACACCATATTTTTTTATGGCATTTGCAGCATCAATAGTTACCTGGTCGTTTGTTTCGTCACGGTATTCAATGCCCAGGTCATAGTATTTAACATCCAGGTCAAGATAGGGGAAAATTAGCTTATCCTTGATAAATTGCCATATAATACGGGTCATTTCATCGCCATCCAGTTCAACCACCGGATTTAATACTTTAATTTTTGACATGTTTAATAGGTTATTTTTTATGGCACCAAATATATAAAATTGATTGATGAGTAGTGAGAAGGGAGTAGTGAGTTTTGATATTTTTACATTCACTTATATTGTCAGTGGTAGTGGTGAGTTTTCATGTTTTCCATTCACAACTCCCTAATCACTAATCACAGCTCACTACTCACAACATTATTCAACTTCAATTATTGTTTTTATGAACATAGATGCTACATTTATAAAAAAATAAATCAAAATGATCAATAATACGTTATAAATCAATCCTTACAATAAACTATGATAAAACCAATACCCAAAACGCTGTTAACTTTATTTATTTGTTGTTCGGCATTTATTGCTAAAGCGCAATTAGGTTATAACTTTTCGCAATGGGACGTCGGTACCAGTGTTGCCTTTAACCAGGTAAAAGGCGATGCACAAACGCAAACTACAATGCCGTCCATTAATTTTAATATTACGTTTAATTCAACGCCATTTGTTAACTATGTACTGGAAGCACAGCTTGGGAAACTGAGGGGAGGCGATTCTGTAGCGACTTCTACCGGAAGATATTTTAACAACGATTTTTATGCTATTATATTCAGAGGACAATTGCAATTCGGCGAATTCCTTGATTATTCCCACAGCCGGCTGGCCAATGCATTCAAAAACATGTATGTTTCTGCGGGTGTTGGCTTTGTTAATAATCATATCACTCAAATAAACAGGTACTCTCAAATGATTCCGGGGTTTTATACAGGTGGACAAAACAGAAGCCAGGATCCATTGATCCCTTTGCGTATAGGTTACGAATTTAAGCTTTATAATAAATACGATAAACCAAGTGTCCGGATTGACTTCGCTTATGAAGCAAACATAGATTTGTCTGATAACCTTGACGGTTTTACCACCCCGAATCACCATGATATGTACACGCAATTTACAATGGGGGTAAAATTTGCGCTTGGCGGTTTATCTTCCTATCGGAAACAAATTATTTATTAACCTTAGTTCTGATAAGAATTCATTAGTAAATTTGATCTTTGGCAGGGTTTTTAATATATAACAAGTAAAAATTAAACCTATGAGTAAAGATACATTTTATCCTGGCTTTGATGATGAAAATGAAGACAGGGACAAAACATTAAAAGATGATCTGGGCGAGACCATAGACAAGGATAATCTTAAGTATAATGCTGAAGATGACAGCTTTGAATATGATGTAAAAAGTGATGACCCCGATTACGATCACCCTGACCCCTATAATACCTCTGTAAAAAACGGGGAAGATATGAATTCAACCTACGACGAATCAAACCCTTATGACGCGGCTGACGAATACATCCCAAAGGAATCATTGGAAACGGATGTAGACAAATTAGGAATGCATATTGATGATGGTGAAATAGTTGAGCTTGATGCAACGGACAGAGCGCTGTCCCGTACACCGGAAGACGACCGCGACGATCTGGACGAAGAGGGTTATCCTAAAAACGACCGGTAAAACACTTCGCATTTTTAACAACGTCATTCCTGACCGTGAATCTGACGGCTGGGGTGACCTTATTTATACCCAATGGCAATGTTCTTATTGTTAACATTTGTCAACTCCACGCAATCTGCCCGACCGCGCACCAAAAATCCGGGCCGCAATCCTTATCTTTGCCAAAGTAACTGACAATTATTTATGCTTAAAGGATTTTTTAATGTACCGCCGCCGCAAAACGAGCCGGTGTTAAATTATGGCCCGCGCAGTGTGGAACGTGCGGCGCTTAAAGCTGCTTTAGATGAGGCACGTGCGCAGCAAATTGATATCCCCATGTACATTGGCGGCAAAGAAGTACGTACCGGCAAAAAACTGGAAATACGTCCGCCACATGATCACAAACACCTGCTGGCTACATTTTCTGAAGGTGATGCCAGCCATGTGAATGCTGCAATCGATGCTGCCCTGGCTGCAAAAGCCAACTGGGAAAATCTTTCCTGGGAACAGCGTGCTGCCATATTTTTAAAAGCCGCTGAGCTTATTTCCGGACCTTACCGTGCAAAGATAAACGCAGCTACCATGCTGGGCCAATCTAAAAACGCTTACCAGGCAGAGATTGATTCGGCTTGCGAGTTCATAGATTTCCTGCGTTTCAACGTGGAATATATGACGGAGATATACAAACAGCAGCCCCCTATCTCTGGCAAAGGCGTTTGGAACCGGGTAGAGCAACGTCCGCTGGAAGGTTTTGTATTTGCATTAACGCCTTTTAATTTTACAGCTATAGCCGGCAATCTGCCAACATCCGCCGCAATGATGGGGAATGTGGTAGTTTGGAAGCCTGCTTATCCGCAAATTTATGCTGCGAATGTATTAATGCAGGTTTTTAAAGAAGCAGGAGTACCTGACGGCGTAATTAACCTGATCTATGTTGATGGTCCGGTTGCGGGCGAAGTTATATTTAATCATCCCGATTTTGCGGGCATCCATTTCACCGGATCTACCAAAGTATTTCAAAATATCTGGCAAACAATCGGCACCAACATTCATAAATACAAAACCTATCCGCGCATTGTAGGCGAAACCGGAGGTAAGGATTTTGTACTGGCGCACGCTAGCGCTGATGCTGACGTTGTTAGTACTGCGCTTGTTCGTGGTGCGTTTGAATACCAGGGACAAAAATGTTCCGCTGCTTCAAGGGCTTATATCCCGGCATCATTATGGCCTGCTGTTAAGGCAAATATGCAGCGCGACATTACCTCTTTTAAAATAGGACCGGTTGAAGATTTTGAAAACTTCGTTAACGCTGTGATCACCGAAACATCTTTTGATAAGCTTGCAAAATATATAGATGCTGCAAAAGCCGACAAAGGCGTGGAAATAGTTGCCGGCGGCACCTACGATAAAACCAATGGCTGGTTTGTTGCACCTACTGTATTGAGGGTGGATGATCCATATTATGTCACGATGTGCGAAGAGCTTTTTGGCCCTGTACTTACCGTTTATGTGTACGAAGACAGCGAATTCGATAAAATATTAGATGTAGTGGATAAAACTTCCATCTATGCCTTAACCGGATCTATCATAGCGCTGGACAGGTATGCCATTGAAAAAGCAACACATCAATTACGCAACGCAGCGGGTAACTTTTATATAAATGATAAGCCAACCGGCGCAGTAGTGGGTCAGCAGCCGTTTGGCGGCGCAAGGGGATCAGGCACCAATGATAAAGCCGGTTCCATGATCAACCTGTTACGCTGGGTATCGCCACGCACCATTAAAGAAACATTTGATCCGCCAAAAGATTACAGATACCCGTTTTTGGCGAAAGAAGTTTAGGAAAGAGGCAGGAATCAAGACGTAGGAGGCAAGACAACAAGAATCAAGAATTCAAAAGCCAGGATAAAAGGCTTTTATCTGGGTTTTTCTCTTCCGTCTTGACTCTTGAATTCTTGATTCTATCTTCCTACTTGAACTTAAACACATTATCCATATTGGCGTTATCGTAAGCGCTTACTTTCATATCGCTAATAATGCCTGTGTTTAAATCGTACACCCAGCCGTGTACACCCAGGGGCTGCCCGTTTTCCCATGCGTTTTGCACGATGGAAGTTTTGCAGAGATTGTAAACGTTTTCAATTACATTCAATTCAACCAGCCGGTCGCAGCGCTCGTTTATATCGGCAATCTGTTCCAGCTTTTTGGCATGCAGGCGGTACACATCTTTTATGTGCCGCAGCCAGTTATCAATTAAACCAAATTGCTGGTTGCTCATGGCTGCCATCACGCCGCCGCATCCGTAATGACCAGTTACTATAACATGTTTTACCTTTAATACATTTACCGCATAATCCAGTACCGAAAGCATATTCATATCCGAATGGATCACCATGTTGGCAATGTTGCGGTGAACAAATATCTCCCCGGGGGCAGTATTGGTTATCTGGTTAGCCGGAACACGGCTATCGGCGCAGCCAATCCATAATACCGGCGGCGACTGGCCCTTTGCCAACTTGTGAAAATATTCAGGGTCGATTTTTAACGTATTTTCAACAAATTCCTTATTGCCATCGAGCAACGAATTGTATATATGAGTGTTAACGTCTTCAGTTTTAGCGCACATGGTATTAAAGGCGATGTTTTAATAGATTCAGCTAAAATACTTTTTTTTGTTGGAATTGGGGAGGTTGGAAAGTAGGTTTGAATGTTGGAAAGTTGTAAGGTTGGGATGTGATTTAATTTAAGTAACATTAGCGTTACATATGATTTATATATTATTTAGATATTACTTTTAATGAACCAGCCTTATCCGACATGAAAATACCTGAACCCAAAGTAATTACTAAATTTTTTTCAATTTTCCTGCTGATAGTAATAGGATCTATTATTAACAGTTGTAGAAACTGATATGAAAAAACTAATTTTTCCTTTAGTAATGTTACTTACAAGTAATATTATTTCAAATGCCCAGGAATTGAAGCCTAACACAACTATTAAAACATCCTCCGCTTCATTTGTCGTTCATCAACCACAACCAGGAGGTCTTGTAGTTTATAATAATAAAAACAGCTATGATAAAAAGATCCCAAAGGTAGCACCAACAACGATTACAATCGTTGGCAGACGTGATAAGGGAGGGATGTTAAATTCTTTTAAAAAGGTTTTTAGTAATGACCGGTTAAAACAGCTATTACCGGAAAATATTTTGCCAATGCAGTTGTATGTTGATTCATCCGGCGGGGTGCTTGAAATTGTTTTCTTTCTAAATAACAACACCCTGGTTAAGGCGCAGGAACTGGATGATTTGGAAAAGGCAATAAAAGCCAATGTTTCCCTTATCCTAAACCCAAATGAGACTAAAGGAGGCGATTTTTTTGCGATAAGTGTAGTTGTTAAGTACAGCAGGGTATTGGATGGAACGCTGAAATAGCATCTTAAAATTGGCTGCTAATTATAATGACATGAAAACCAATCGTTTTTCGATAATTCTATTGATAGCTTTTTCTTTAATAAGTTGTAAAAGAAATGTAGATACGAAAAAGTCATATAGTTTGCATGATTCCACTAATTTTAAAAAACATAAGTGGCTAAAAGAATATGCCTTATGCTCGTGTATTAAATTTAGTTTTAACGATGACGAAATGATAAAGAGCGATTTAAGTTTTACTGTTTATAAGGGAATAACAGACTATGGCAGTCCTTTGGTATATCAAACAATTGATAGTGCTTCAAAAAAAGCTGCATTTAGTATTCAACCCTCACAAATTGCTGATTTCAGTGGAAAGAAGGCAATGTTATCAGGATGTATCAATTATTATGAAAGTTCAAAACTTGACTCGTTTGTTAAAAGCTTTGATCGCGACTCAATTGAAACACCCAAATAACACAAGAGGAAATCGCACTGGCTCTATTTATATTTACCTTGTTTTGCGATGATTTTTTAATCAAAATCACCCAATTGTAAAATATATGTTTAAACAACTATTTTTTTAATTAGTGTTAAAATATGTATTAACTTTGTGACAAAGAAATGAGATTTTATTAATCATAAAAAAACAATCATGAAAAAGACCTTTATTCTATTAGCCGCTGTTTTGTTAAACATGGCTGCGTTTGCGCAAACTACCTGGAAAAACGATCCAATGCATTCTAAACTTGGATTTACCGTTACACACTTAATGGTATCAGACGTTGACGGTATATTTAAAGATTTTAGTTGTACAATAGTTGCCTCAAAACCTGATTTCAGCGACGCTAAATTTGATTTAACAGTAAACACAACTTCTATCAGTACAGATGTTGACTACCGCGACAAGGATTTAAGGTCTGCCAGCTATTTTGATGTTGCCAAATATCCTACCATGACATTTACAAGCACAGGCATTACTACTGTTGCTCCTAAACATTATAAATTAACCGGTAACCTTACCCTGCATGGAGTTACTAAACCGGTAAACATGGACCTTTACTATCGCGGTACCATCGTTAACCCGATGAGCAAAAAGGATGACGCTGGTTTTAAACTTACCGGAGTGATCAAAAGATCTGATTTTAACTTTGCTCCACAGGCCGGCAACAGCATGTTAAGCGATGAAATTATCATCAATGCTAACGGCGAGTTTGCAAAAACAAATTAATTGGTTAATTGGGTTGATTAGGTGAGTGGTTGATTAAGTTAAGAAATAGTCATTCCCTTTAATTATTCATTATAATTTTAAGACAACGCTCCGGTACTCCGGGGCGTTGTTTGTTTAATGTTTTTTCGCCTCACCCTGCCCTCTCCAAAGGAGAGGGTTCTTTTTTTAAAGACAGATAGCTTTGGTCTTTCTGCTTTAAGCTTTCTCAGCCTATTCTTTTAAAAGTCATAGTACGGCCAATGAATTTAAAATGCCAGTAGCCACGTACCCTCAGCTGTCCATCTTTATCAATAATGGCAGAAGCATTCCATGTACGGCCGTGTTTTGAATCGTAAACCATTCCGTTTTCCCACGAATTAGTTTCCGGTTTATAAATTAAACCGCTTAAAATACTCAAACCAAGTATTTTACGGCTGCGAAGTGCGGGGTCAGGATTCCGGAAATCCTTCCAATAGCTCATAGGCTGATTGCCGGTATCCTTAAACCAAACTACTTTGGCCAGGTAGTTATTGTCCTTCATGTAAACCTGTATGATCAGGTTTTTTTCCTCTGACTCCCACTTGCCGCAAACACGTTCGGAAGGTGGTATGGTACCTGCATAAGATGCAAAAGCAGAAAACAAAAGTATCGTAACAAAAACAAACAGGAATTTAACGCTCATTATAAATAGTATCGGAATAGTTAAAACAATCTTAATGCCAGTATATTGTTTGTCTTATTGATTATAAAATTCAGCAAAATTTTGAAGGAGAAATAACAAAAGGGGTGTCATCAGTGCACCATACCACTAATGTATTAAATGCAAAATCTTATATTATCGTTTAATTGCGCCATAGGTGCAAAATATGGGTAGAAAAAATTATAATAAAGATTTAGCATGCCGTAGGTATGCAACCTGGTTCGGTACCTACGGCACCCAATTCCGTGATGATTATTTCTACAAATATTTAACCCCGATGGGGTTGGTTGTTAAATATAAATACATGCCTATTGTTTAGTGCAAAAAGCGAAGGCTAAAGGTAGCGCCCTAGCAATACCCAAAACAATGTCATGGGATGATTAACAAACCACACAAATATTTTACACGAACCGCAGGTAATGTATCGGCTGCAGTTTTATATATTTGAACGAAACCAATATTTCATTCCTAATGAAAAAACCGCTACTGTTACTGCCACTGCTGCTGCTGTTAACCATAAGGTCATCAGCGCAGGAAAAAAACATATACCATAAAGGCTGGATCGACTTTAATAAGAACGGCAAAATGGATGTTTTTGAAGATCCTTCGCAGCCTATTGATAAACGGGTGGCTGACCTGTTAAGCCAGATGTCTGTTGAAGAAAAAACCTGCCAACTGGCAACATTGTATGGCTATAAACGTGTTTTAAAAGAGGAGATGCCGGCAGAATCATGGAAGCATGAGGTTTGGAAGGATGGCATAGCTAATATTGATGAGGAACTGAATAATTTAACATCGCATACAGATGCAGCGCCAACACAATACTCCTATCCGTACAGCAAACATGCCGCTGCTATAAATACTATACAAAAATGGTTTGTTGAACAAACACGCATGGGGGTACCGGTTGATTTTACCAACGAGGGGATCCATGGCCTTAACCATGACAGGGCTACCTCCCTCCCTGCTCCCATCAGCATTGGCAGCACCTGGGATAAGCAACTGGTTCGGCAAGCCGGACAAACCGTTGGCCGCGAAGCAAAGGCGCTTGGCTATACCAACATTTATACGCCGATATTAGATGTTTCGCGTGATCAGCGCTGGGGCCGGGTGGTGGAAACTTACGGTGAAAATCCGTTTTTAATTGCTGAGCTGGGCAAGCAAATGTGCTTGGGTGTACAGGAAGAGGGTGTTGCATCCACTTTAAAACACTTTGCAGTTTACAGTGTACCAAAAGGCGGCCGCGATGGCGCCGACCGTACAGATCCGCATGTGGCACCGAGAGAATTGTATGAAATGTACCTGTATCCTTTTCGCAGGGTAATACAGGAAGCGCATCCCCTGGGCGTGATGAGCAGCTATAACGATTGGAATGGAGAACCTATAACCGGCAGCTATTATTTTTTGACCGAACTGCTGCGGCAAAAATTCGGATTTAACGGCTATGTGGTATCCGACAGTGAAGCAGTGGAATATATTTACAGCAAGCACCACACAGCCGATAGCAAGGAAGAAGCCGTTAGGCAGGCCTTTGAAGCAGGGTTAAACGTACGAACTAACTTCACCATGCCACAAACATATATTATGCCTTTGCGTCAATTATACAAAGAAGGAAAAATCTCTATGAAGACGCTTGATTCGCGGGTGGGCGACGTGCTGCGGGTGAAATTTAAACTTGGCCTGTTTGATCATCCATATGTAGAAGATCCCAAAGCTGCAGATAAAATTGTTCACACTGCCGAAGCGACAGCAATGGGTTTAAAAATGAACCGGGAATCAATGGTGCTGCTAAAAAACCAAAATAATCTTTTACCACTCAACAAATCAGCCATAAAAAACATTTTGGTGACCGGCCCGCTTGCTGCCGAAACAAATTATGCCGTGAGCAGGTATGGCCCGTCGCACAACCCGGTAATAAGTGTGCTGGATGGGATCAAAAATTATATGGGCAGCAGCGCGACGGTAAATTACGCAAAAGGATGCAATATTATCGATGCCACCTGGCCCGAAAGCGAGATCATTGAAACACCTCTTACCCGGCAGGAACAAGCATCTATCGATTCGGCAGTTGCAGCAGCAAAACAAGCTGATATAGTAATAGCCGTTGTTGGAGAGGATGTGGACCGGGTTGGCGAAAGCTTATCACGTACCGGGTTAAATTTACCCGGCCGCCAGCTTAAGCTGATACAGGCGTTGCAGGCTACCGGCAAGCCTGTTGTTATGGTAATGATAAACGGGCAGCCACTTACGGTTAACTGGGAAAACAAATATGTCCCTGCGATACTGGAAGCATGGTTTCCCGGTCCGGAAAGCGGGCGGGTGATAGCCGAAACATTGTTTGGCGATAATAATCCAGGGGGTAAGCTTTCTATTACCTTCCCGAAAACTGTTGGTCAAATAGAGTTTAACTTTCCGTTTAAACCAGGCTCACAGGCGCCGCAGGGAGGTGCAAACAGCTGGGGTAAAACCAGTGTTAACGGCGCCTTGTACCCCTTTGGTTATGGCCTGAGCTATACCTCGTTTGAGTACAGTAACTTACAGGTATCACCCGAAAAAGAAAACCAGCAGGGTGATGTTACAGTTACGGTTGATGTAACCAATACCGGGCAGCGGGCCGGTGACGATGTGGTACAGCTATACCTTAAACAGGAGTTTAGCAGTGTTACTGTTTATGAGTATGACCTGCGTGGCTTTGAACGTGTTCCGCTTAAGCCGGGAGAAAAGAAAACGGTGCAGTTTACACTGCATCCCGACGACCTGGCTATTTTGGATAAAAACATGAATTGGACCGTTGAACCGGGAAAATTCCAGGTAATGATCGGTAATTCGTCGGAAGATATTAAGCTGAAAAAGGAATTTGAGGTGGAGCGGTAGTGATTGGAGGTTAGTTGATTAGAGGTTAGGTAAAACAAGGGAACCAGTGGAAAGTGCTCATGGAATTTTGGTCGATTTTCATTATATTTGTGTAAAGCCTGATCATAATTGGTATGGTATCGTGAGGGAGGGATTTAATAATAATATGCCCCTCATCATCCAAAATTCAATTAAATTTTGCACCGTTTTCATAACAGATTGATATATAGTATATTGTCAAAATATCAACAAGATTTTTATCACAGCCTAAATTTGTTTAGCCTGTAAAATGATTTTTTTTATCACAGTCTAAAACGCGTTTAGCCTGCAAAATTGGCTTTTTTTATCACATCCAAAATTGATATTATTCGGAGTAGCTATTACGTTTTAATCACTAAATAACTGTAAAAAATACAAGCATAATTTGCGGCATTATTATTAAATTTAGCGCATCAGTTTACAGACCCCTGCAGGCTTAAACTATTATAAACCCAACATTACTGATGGAAATTAAAATTAAAACGGTGAAGAGCACCCAGTTAAAAAACATGATTATAAAACGCCTTTATTTTGATAAGGCCATGTCATGTGCTGAACTGAGCGAATTATTTGATAAAAGTATTCCATCAATAGCTAAAGCGGTTAATGAGTTAATAGACGAAGGTTTTGTGATTGAACAGGGCTATGCACCATCAAGCGGTGGGCGCCGGCCACTTATGTATGCGATTAATGCGAGCGCCATGTACATACTTGCTATAGCAATGGACCAGTTATCCACACGGATACAGTTGGTTAATTTGCTTAATCAGCCGGTGGCAGATTTTATGATGTTTGAATTGAAATTATTAAACAACGATAACGCGCTTGGTCAATTAACCAAAAACATCAACAAATACATTTTTGAGTCGGGGATAAACAAGGAGAAAATTGCAGGTATTGGTATTGGTATGCCTGGTTTCATAAATCCCACAGAAGGGGTAAATTACACCTATCTTGATGCTGGTGATAAAAGTTTAACGCAACATATTTTTGATGAAACCGGCCTTCCCACCTATATTGATAACGACTCCAGCCTTATAGCCTTAGCTGAACAAAAATTTGGTATTGCAAAATCGCAAAAAGAAGTAATGGTAATTAACCTGGGCTGGGGTATTGGTTTGGGAATGATTGTTAACGGTGAATTATTCAGGGGACGGAACGGTTTTGCAGGAGAGTTTAGCCATATCCCGCTATCGGAAGACGGAGCTCTTTGCGAATGTGGTAAACGCGGATGCCTTGAAACGGAAGCGTCTATGCTGGTGGTAACTAAAAGGGCTATTGAGGGTATTGAAGAAGGACGCGTTACCAGCCTGAAACAGGTTAATGAGGGACCCTCCAAACAAATGGGAGACGCCGTTATGGAAGCAGCAAACAATGGCGACCAGTTTGCGATTGAGCTTTTTTCAGAAGCCGGTTATAAGATCGGAAAAGCTTTGGCAATACTGATCCACATCATGAATCCACAGGCTATAGTATTAAGCGGACGGGGCGCAAAAGTTGGTAAAATATTGTTTGCCCCTATCCAGCAGGCATTGCACAGGTATTGTATTCCACGTCTGTCCGGTGGTACCAAATTACTGATTTCAGAACTTGGTTTTGATGCCGAACTGATCGGCGCTTCTGTGCTGGTAATGGAAAATTTTGATAAGGAAGTAAAAACACAGGCTGTAAGTGCCTAAACTATGTTCCACCAAACAGACAATTTTTTAATAAAGGTGAGCCTGTAACACTACAATTTTATTAGTTTAAAACTTTAAAATCTCTGGATAATGCAAAAGCCCGACAGTCTGATTTTTGATATGGACGGAACCCTTTGGGATGCGGTAGACACTTACGCCGAATCGTGGAACCTGGTATTTAAGGAGTTGGCTATTAATAAAACCATTACCCGTAATGAATTAGCAAAAATGGTTGGTTGGGAAGGAAAAAAAGTGATCAG
>JAQNCM010000058.1 GCA_029237615.1 Mucilaginibacter sp. | reverse complement strand
ATCTATAAAAAATTTAGATAGGATGAGGGCAAAAGGTGAGCATTATGATCCGTATAAAAAATTACCGGTCATAGTAGGCGTTGATGGTGTGGGTGTATTGCTTGATGGAACCAGGGTCTACACGGGATCAAAATATGGCATGATGGCTGAAAAGGCCGCTATATCGTCAAGAATGATGGTCCCCTTGCCTGATGGCATAGATGATGTTACTGCCGCGGCTATTGCAAACCCAGCGGTCTCCGCATGGTTATCGCTAGAATGGAAAGGGCGGCTTCAAAAAGGTGATTGTGTATTAATTTTAGGAGCGACGGGTGTTACGGGTAAACTTGCGATCCAGATCGCGAAACACTTGGGAGCCGGCAAAATAGTGGCCTTAGGACGGAATCCTGAAGCGCTTAATACTTTGAAAGATTTGGGTGCAGATGTGGTTATCTCGCTTAATCACCCGGATGAGGATATCAAACATTCAATAGCTGAGGAAGCAAAGCGACAACCTTTTGACCTGGTATTGGATTATTTATGGGGCAAACCAGCGGAGTTACTGCTTGAGGCCCTCAAAGGGCACGACCTGCATGCGGAATCGCATTTTACCCGTTACCTGCAAATAGGAGAAATGGCGGGTGCAAGTATAAATCTGGATGCTTCCATATTAAGAAGCTCATCCATTGAAATTTCAGGAGTAGGCGGAGGAAGCGTTCCGATGGAAGTTTTGGCAAAAATCCCCACGGAATATCTGCCAAAAGTTTTTAACCTGGCAGCAGAAAGGAAATTATTAATAGATACGGAAACAATGAAATTAAATGAAATCGAAGCAGCCTGGCAAAGAACGGATCTCCCCGGAAAACGATTGGTGATTATTCCTTAAGGAATTACTTGCAGAAGGACTTTTTAAGGGTGCTCTTGTGCATTAGAGAAGAGGGAAGGTGCAATTATGAAGTTTCCGGCACATCATGGCCTTTTTCCTTTGAAAAAAGCCTTGACAACCAATGCTTAGGCCCATACAATCCAACCCTAATGCCGAAACGTCAAGGTCACTGTTTCCTAATTTCCGTATTTCCTCTTTTATGGTTTATTTATTGATTAACAATTATTGATTAAATGTTGTCGTCATACGCGAGTGAGATCGACAGATCACGATAAGCGTTGATTTGTTGCTGAAGAACTGAGATTACATGCTCTGCAGTGCCAATAGCATCTGCACCGGCGATAAAACGGCGGGGCGGCTGCTCATGGCTTGAGATGGTGATCAAAGCCTGGGCCAGTTTGATTGGGTCGCCGGATTGCTGACCGTTCTGGCTTTTCCAGAAGGCCAATTGCTGTGTCCTGCGCTCATTATAGTCTGCAATAGGTTGCTCGGCGAAGTCCGTTGATTCGTCGGTAAGGAGTTCCGTGCGGAAGAAGCCCGGGTTAACGATGACAGTATGAATGCCAAAGGGTTCCACTTCAGCCTGCAATGCTTGCATCCAACCTTCTATTGCAAATTTTGATGCGCAGTAAGCGGCACAAAACTCAACCCCAATTAAGCCGCCACTCGACGATATCGTGATGATCTGGCCCGAGCGTTGGGTACGCATCACCGGCAGGGCAGCCCGTGTCACGTTCATTGGGCCTAACAGACTTACACTTAGCTGCTTTTCTATTTGCTCCGGCGTCAATTCCTCAAAATAGCCTGCATAAAAACTTGCGGCGTTGTTAACCAACACATCTATGCTTCCGAATTGCTGAACCGCAGCTTCTACTGCAGACTTTGCATCGGCGTAGCTGGTAACGTCCAGTTTCACAACCAACAGATCCTTGGATTCTCCAACGGCCTGTGCCACTTTTTCAACATTACGGCCGGTAGCTACCACTTTATGGCCGGCAGCAAGGGCTGCCTTCGTTATATCAACACCCATTCCGCGCCCCGCGCCGGTGATGAACCAAACTTTTTGATCGCTCATTTTATTTTAAATTTGTTATTTAATTTGTTAAAACCCGGCGGCGTTTTGCGTCCCTGATCTGCAATACAAAAGTCCGATCTATTTTTTGACCGATTGTAATACCGATTACGGTATTACTTACCATTATTACTGATGTATACTTATATGATTGAATAGAAAGCTGATGAAGCCGTATATTTGAATAAAACAAAATGTTATGGACGACATCATAAGGTTTGATACCGTTAGTCAATATAACACTTATTATAGCAATGAAACGCGGCATCCAATGGTAAGTGTAATTGATTTTTCAAAAGCAGGGCAAAAGCAAAATGCCCGATTAAATTTGGGATTTTATACGGTATTCCTGAAGGAAATTAAATGCGGTGATTTACGCTACGGATGTAATTACTATGACTACGAGGAAGGCACACTGGTTTTTCTGGCACCAGGCCAGGTAATTGGTATTGGAAATAATGGTGAATTTTATCAACCACAGGGGTATGCATTGATATTCCATCCCGATTTTATTCGTGGTACCGCGCTTGCCAGACATATGAATGATTATACTTTCTTTTCCTATAAAGTGCATGAGGCACTGCATTTATCAGAACGCGAGCGGCAAATTGTTTTGGACTGTTTCGCGAAAATTGAATTTGAGTTGAACCATGCTATTGATAAACATAGCAAAACGCTCATCGCCTCGAATCTCGAACTGTTTCTTAATTATTGCGTACGTTTTTACGACCGCCAGTTTGTAACCCGTGATGACGTGCATAAAGGTATATTGGAAAGATTTGAAACGCTGCTTAACGACTATTTTCAGTCTGATAAGCCCCAAACAGTGGGTCTGCCTTCTGTAGCTTATGCCGCCGGGCAATTGAATTTATCAGCTAACTACTTTGGCGACCTGATCAAAAAAGAAACCGGCAAATCGGCGCAAGAGTATATCCAATCAAAATTGATGGATATTGCCAAAGAACAAATATTTGATACGAGCAGGTCAGTAAGCGAAATTGCTTATGGATTAGGGTTTAAATACCCGCAACATTTTACCCGTTTGTTTAAGCAACGTGTAGGCTATTCGCCCAATGAATTCCGGATGCTTAATTAAATCTTGCATTGAGTCTTCCATCCCCCCCCAAATAAAATCACAAAAAAAAATCGGCGGAAAAATTTTCGTCGCCGGTTCCGGCTTTTAACTAAGCGTAAAGCGCATTCTTAAACCTTTTTGCAAGGAATCCAGTTGCCAGTGTAAGATCAATATCTGCTACAATCACACACCTATTCGGCCGTACGTTTCGTGAGCTACACAGGTTCCATCTGGTGCAATGATTGAACTGGCTGATTCAGGGTACAGCGAAGCGAAATTTGAACTGTCAAAATATATGGTATTCTCCATTGCTCTCATCATCATTGCTTTCTCGTAATAAGGATTGTACTTAGCACCCCACTCTGTTAGTTGTATTCCATCGGTGTTACTTCCGGTAAAATGCGGGTGAAATACAATTTTAGCATCATGTTGTGCAGCCCATCTTACCGATTCAGGGTAACGAAAACCTTCATGGCATATAGTGATTCCGAATTTTATACCATTCAATTCAAAGACACTGCGTTCAGTACCCGGAATCCATATGTTATCTTCTGTCGGATCTAACTGATTTTTTGTTTGGTATCCTAATATCCCGCCGGTACTTGATATGACATACGCTAAGTTTACCAATCCTACTGAATGATGCCAGTCCATCGGTACAATAATGGCTATTGAATTTTGTACTGAAAAATATCTTTAAGTCATAGAAAAGCCGAATCGCCCGCTTGATTTTTGATTTGACTGTTTCTGGCTCTCAAAGGTGCCGCACAGCGTTATTATTTAAGTTCTTTTAGCAGCCCCAAATTTTATCTAATAAATTACACAAGTGAATGCTTACAATTTGTAAGCGTTCACTCACAAAGATTTTTGTGTACATTACGGATGAGTTTACGCGAACGCAAATCCGATATGCCATGACGCCGGTTTTCAGATGAAATTAAAAAATTAAAAAAGCCGCACCTTTTTCACACTTTGAAACAACAAATTAATGCCTACCGATAAAAATACGATTACTCGCACCCGGTCAACA
>JAQNCM010000019.1 GCA_029237615.1 Mucilaginibacter sp. | reverse complement strand
TTTAATGTTTCCATCGCAAAGATCAGGTTGTTTTTTATTTATTCATCCTTCCTTGCTGTTGGGTTCCCACTAATATTTTACATTTTTGCCGGTATCGTTTTGGATATCCGCAATTATGTTAAAAGGGTGCATACAAGGGTTACAGATCTATAAGCCCCCACCTAAATCCTCCCGGGAAGGGAGGACTTTGATTTTTGTCCGGGACGAAATCTTGCTTTGTAAAAAGATTTTAAAAGTCTCCTCTTCTGGTGGAGATTAGAGGGGTTTGGGATATAAATGAATTACCTGGCCGCCGCCTGAGGCAAGCAGCATATCCATTACCGTTAACCTGGTAACCTGTTTTACCTGCTTAACCAAATGGTTAAGATTTGGATCACTTGCAGGTGCGTCACTGTAAATTTCGGCGGTATAGTGGCCATCAGGTAAAAAATCCAATTCTTTATGGATAGTTCTGGACGTATGGTTTGTAATGGCGCCGATATACCAATCCTTGCCTTTGCGGCGTGCTATAGCCAGCCATTCGCCGGGTTTGGCGTCAAGTACGCGGGTTTCATCCCAGGTAACGGGTACTTGCTGAATAAATTCAAAGCCCGGCTGGCCGATGTACGCTTTCGGATCATCACATACCATCCCTAAATTGTTTTCAAGAACGACGTACATAGCCAGCATATGGCACCGCGTACCCATAACAAAAGGCCTTGTATAATGAATTTTAAATTGTTCCGGTGGTGCAGCCCTGAATCCTCCCAGATGATAATCGGTTGAGCCGGCCAGCATGCGGGTAAATGGAATATTAATATCGGCGTCAGGCGTTACCCATTTACTCCACTTGTCGTTTTCATAGTTTAGTGTGCCTTCGCGCGTAAATTCATTTGGCCAGGTTCGACTGGTACCCGTTGGCTTATAGGCGCCATGAAACTGTATATGTAATTTATGCTGCGCTGCTTTCTGTAAAATCTCTTCCTGCATATTTACCATCTCCTGGTCATCACGGTCCATAAAGTCAACCATCAGGCCTTTAATACCCCATTTTTCATATTGGGCAAATGTTTCATCAAGCTTTGGGTATAAGGCGTAAAAATGCGTCCAGACACGTATACCCACACCACGTTTAGCTGCCGAGTCGCATAATTGCTGCATATCTAAGCCGGGTACAGCTTTTGAAGGGTCCGCATGCGCCCCTGGTTGAAACCCTGCCCCGTCATTTACATACCATTCATGCAGTCCATATTCCACTACGGTATGGTACTGAATACCGTATTTAGCGCAAAAATCTACATAATACATATTGGTTACATAATTGTTGCCCGGCGCATTGATGGTATCGGGCACTACATCGCCGTTCCACCATGGAAAAGTTGTTTTGCCAGGCTTTAACCACGATAGGTCCTTTATTTTGCACGGCTCATTCAAATTGGTAAGAATGTTCGATTCGATGAAAGCGCCTGGCCGGTCGCTGATCATCATTACGCGCCAGGGGCTATTATGCGGGAGTGTAGCTTTTACTTTTAATTCAGTTTGATGGGGCAGGGGAGATAGGCGGCTTTCTAATACACCATTATGCTTTATCAGGTACATTCCGGCATAATCATGTAAGGCCGCTTCAGTTATAGCCACATAAATACCTTTCGGGAATTCAAATAAGGCAGGAAGATCCATTAAGGTATCAGCCTTTAATTGATCCAGGGTTGTTTTAGTGTAGATGCCTTCGTGCGAGGTAGTGTAATTTTCACGCAAAAGAGCAGTAACTTCAGGGTTTCGGGTAAGGTTGAAGGTGTTGGCTTCATCGGTGATATTTACGTTCGCCGTCCATTGAGTTTGTTTTGGTATAACGTACCGATAGGCGAAGCCATCATTAAATATACACACTTCTATTTTAAGTTTTCGTTTAGCTCCGGTTTGTTCTGCTACCGGAATTATCACACGGTTGCAGTCACTATGTACTTTACTTGCTTTGCCGGTTATTAACTCATAATCTTCTATCAGCCTTTCGGGCCTGGCAGGGGTTATCACCAGTTTATGGTTAAAAGCCCCACCTTCCTGAAAGCTGATATTAAGCCTTGAGGTATCGGCTATTAAAATTCCCTTGTAGTATATCCGGTAATAAAGACCCTTGTTGTCGGCAGTTAGCCGGCATTTAATTCTGGTATCAGGTGAGGTTATAGTAATGACTTTTTGGGCGTATGTATTTACTGTTGCAAGCAAAAAGAGTCCTGCAAGCAGGCGTTTTAATACGGGCGTATACATTAGGTTTACCGGATTGGTTTAAACCATAAATATAGCTGGTTATCTGCTTAAAAATTTAATATTGGATATAAAAAACACATTGCGGGGTACGCGGCAACCCCTAAAATGCAGACTGTGCAAGCTGACCACATAATATTCGTTCTGTCCGCCCTTAGGCGGAAAGACTGCCTTGTACCCCGCAACGTTTAATTAATTTAATCAGCTGTTATATCAGTTTCCCCGTATTAACAGCATCCTGCAAATTGCTTACCCTGAACCGTGGTTTATATATACGATTCGATAAACGTTTTACCCATTGCGACTTGTAGCCAAATACCGCTTTTATAACTTTTACACTTGCCGACCCGGTTGGATAGCCATATTTATACCAGCTAAATTTTGACTGATCGACCTTGAATTGTTCAGCAAACTCGGCTATGAACAGGTCTATCTCTATATCAACAATATCAAGATCCAGATCAATACTGGTATCAAGGTTTAAACTGCAGGGATCAATTTTTTGTATCCTGTACTTTGTGCAGTAGTCAACTATAAATTCTTTTAATTGAGGATGTATATCTTCCATTTTAAATAAATAGTGTTCGCCTTATGTATGTTATGAGACGGCAATATTTCAGGAAGGTTGCACAGCAATGTGCTTTTTCAAAGGAATTTTAGATGTTTTTTTCCATCACAACCAATTCAATAGGCTGTATGGGTACCCCAAATTTTTTATCGTCATGAAAAGGAAGTATTTCTCCGGTTGCCTTGTAGCCGCATCGTTCATACCAGCCGATCAGCTCATGCCGGATGCTGATTACCGTCATGGTTAAGGTAGTGCAGTTTAATTGTTTTGCATAAGCTTCGGCATGCTGCAATAAATCCCTGCCAATACCCCGGCCCTGCAATAATGGCGAAACGCTGAACATGCCCACATATAATTGGGGCTTGCGTATTTCTAAATAAACACAGCCTGTTATTTCCCCTGCATCGTCAGTGTTTTTTAGTATGATGATATTAGGATCATCGAAATAACCTTTTAATGTTGTTTCATCAATCCTTAATCCATCTAGCAAATTAGCTTCAGTAGTCCAGCCTTTTTTAGAGGTTTCGCCCCGGTAAGCTGTGTTTACTAATTGGTTAAGTTCCGGAACATCATTTAGGGTGGCTTTAGTTACAGGCATAAAAATATTTAAAAGCGCAAACCTAAGGTTTTTGAGATTTTGTGCAAATAATAAGTGCCGGTCTCAGGGCAAACGCATTAAAATAATTCTGTCCATCGTCGCTCCAAAACAGCCTACATAGAGGAGGCTCCTAAGGAGCCGTAAACTTTTTCGTTTTCTTTTCTATAAACAGGGAGCTCCGCCGGAGCCAATAACTCGTTGGGTAAGATCCAGTTGACTCCGTTAGGAGTTGCCTGTTTATAGAATGACACCATCCCTGATATTATGGCTCCATCGGGGCCTCCTTAAACTATCTATTTAATCTAAACATTCCTTAAATTATTTTAATGCGTTTGACTTGGTACCGGTTCTTCTAATCGTGAACGTTGCCTGTCTTTCTATTGTAACATTCATGCGGGTTTTATTTTTTCGTGAACTTTTTTAGTTATTCACGGTTTTTATAAGATCAATAATATAATGCTATTGAAAAATAAAGTCACTATAAAATAATTTATGAAGTACATAAAAGCAATTTTATTAGTTACGGTTGCCGTATTTACCTTTGGCAGCGCTATGGCACAGGATAGGGGAAGAGATCACCATCGTCACTGGCGCCATCACCGCTGGCACCATCGCGGGGTTCACAGGGATCACCGGCACTAAGACAAAAACGGCTTTGCAATATTTGCAAGGCCGTTTTTTGGGAGGTCTATTTATTACAGATTCTTATAATCTTCTCTTACCGGACTAAAAATATCTATCAGTTTACAATCGGTAACTGCAATGCCGCTATGCCAGGCATTGGACGGGATAATTGCAAACATTCCCGTATCCAGCATTTGAGGGATGTCATTAACAGTCATCTCGAACTTGCCGTCAATTACAAATGAACATTGCTCATGAATGTGTTGATGGCGTGGTACTGAACAGCCCGCCTTTACCTCAATAAAATTGACAGTATTGGAAGCTGTATGAATTAATTTAGAAAAAAAACCGGGAGCAATTTCCTTAGTTGTTATATCGTTGAAGCTTTTAAATATTGATGTATCCATCTATTATATTTCAATCATAAACTTTGTGCCCTTATTGAGCATACTTTCAATTGTCATCGAACCTCCCAAACGGCTTACAAATTCTTTTACAAGCATTAACCCCAATCCATTTCCTTTTTCTTCGTTGGTACCTGGGGTTGACTGACATGTGTGATTATTCAATAGTTCATTTATTTTTTCAGCCGGCATACCTATACCGGTATCAGTTACAGAGAATATTGTTTTAACACCTGCTTGTTCAATATCCACTATAATATTCCCGCCCTCGGTATATTTATTTGAATTGCCAATAAGGTTACGGAGTATAAATTCCAATGCCCTTTCGTCCGAACAAATAACAGTTCCCTGCGGAACGTTATTTATCAGCTTGTTATGCTTTGCAATACTTTTTAACGATTCCGAGCCAAATATACGTTCTACAAGTAAATTCAGGTCAAAATATTCTAATTGTAAGTTTCTGTGCTGTAAATGCAACTGGCCCCAGTTTACTATGTTATCAACCATCTCGATGGTATTATTTAACTGCCGGGCTACCATATCCATCATTTTAGCTGCATCGCTGGTATCCAATATATCTGATTGTTTAAGTTCAATGATGTTTTTTATGGATGCCAAAGGATTACGTACATCATGTGCCAATATGGATATAATTCTTTTTTGGGTTTCGGTAATATGATGGAGTTCCTTGTTTTTTTGTTTTAATTCAGTGATCTTACTCAAGTAATTGGTAAGCACCCGCAGAAAGCTCTTTCTTTCTCCCAAATATCCAAGAGACGGGGTATCGTTCATATAAAGCGTCATATTTGTTGAATTACGTTTGGGTGCTGAAAACCCCTGAGCTAAAATTATCGTACCGGCTTGAAAACGTAGAAGTAGGATTATTAAATAGTTATCAATTATCTTGCCACGCAGCCTATAAATTATTGAAGTAATAAACAAAAGCAAGTCAATAAAATAATAATGGCTGAAAAGTATGGCCGATGCTTGATCCGGCGCTGCTAATCTGATTATCAATATTAACTAAATTTCTTATTTTTTTCAAATAATTGAAACATTAATCGTTAGTTTTATCTTTAATGTAATTGTACACGTTGTATTAAATAGTGTACGCAAATTTTAAACTTAATTTTTATGAAAATCAGACTTGTTACGGTTGCGTTGTTAACCATTTTTATGCTGCAGTTTTCGGATCTGAAGGCAAACAACCTATCGGTTACACCGACTTTTATACAGCTACCTCCACCTCCTCCGCGTCCGCCGGCTCCTCATATCGGAAATCCGTTCGGGCACCGGCACCACCGGACGCACAGGTCAAGTGGAAGAATCTCTGTTCATTTGCCACCGCATCCTCATGGACCGCCTCCGGCTCCGCCGAGACCATAATAACCAGGCAGAACTAATACAAATTACCAAAGCTCTTCATAATATTGGAAGAGCTTTTATTTTTGAGAACAAATTTGAATATAACCATTCGCCATGGCATTTATTGATTATTACAAAGTATTAGGGGTTGATAAAAAAGCATCGGAAAAAGATATAAAAAATGCTTATCGTAAACTTGCGCGTAAATACCATCCTGATTTAAATCCTAACGATGCCGAGGCTAATAAAAGGTTTCAGCAGTTAAATGAAGCCAATGAAGTGCTGAGTGATGCAGAGAAAAGGAAAAAGTTTGATAAATACGGTGAAAACTGGGAGCGGGGTGAAGAATATGAAAAATATACCCGGCAACAACAGCAAAGCAGACCCCAGGCAAACTATGCAGGTGGCCAGGGATCAGCCTTTGAAGATTTTGAAGGAGGCGGTTTTTCCGACTTTTTTCAATCAATGTTTGGACAAGGTGCACGTTCAGGCGGTGGCAGGCAGGCAAAGTACCGCGGTCAGGATTATAATGCCGAATTGCGGCTCGATTTAAAAGAAGTTGTTGAAAGCCATAAACAAACCCTCACAGTTAACGGAAAAAACATCAGGATAACGATTCCTGCAGGAATTGAAAATGGCCAGACCATTAAAATTGCTGGCCATGGCGGACCAGGAGTTAACGGTGGTCCGGCAGGTGATCTGTATATTGCTTTCATTGTGGCCGATGATCCTAAATTTAAAAGAGATGGAAGTGATTTGTATACAACAATAAAACTTGATCTGTATACGGCGGTACTGGGCGGGGACGTTACTATTGAAACGCTGAATGGCAAGGTAAAGATCAAAGTAAAACCTGAAACCCAAAACGGAACAAAGGTTAAGCTAAAAGGCAAAGGACTACCGGTTTATAAAAAGGAAAACGAGTTTGGCGATCTTTATATTACCTATGACATCCAGATACCGGTAAACCTGAACAATAAACAGAAAAAATTATTTGAAGAGTTGGCTAAGAGCTAAGCATGATGAAGCGCAGAAGATTAAAGGAGAAGGTAGAACTTATAAACCAATAAATCAATGACAAAGGCAAATTTAATAACCACTACCGAGATATGTACCTATCATGAAGTGGAATATACATTTATCAATTCATTAAACGAAGCCGGGCTGGTTGAGCTAAAGGTAGTTGATAAAACTACGTATATACCAGAAAGTGAGCTGCAAAAGCTTGAAAAAATGATACGCCTCCATAACGAACTGGAAATTAATGTTGCAGGTATTGAAGCCATTACGCACTTATTGGAAAGAGTAGAGCGCATGCAGGAAGAAATGCGGAAACTTAAAAATAAGCTGCGAAACTGATGCGGATTATAACACATATTTTCGCTTTAATTCTTCGCTTACAATGTAGGCATCTTCAACTACAGATTCGGGATAGCCTATCGTTTCCAATATAGCAATACCATTTCTGTTCTTAAGTACTCCGGTTTTCATTTTATAATCAAAAACAAGGCGCGTATCGTTTACCGATTCTTCAAAGGTATACACTGCATAATCATTGTCGAGCAACTCGGCCAGTTCAAGGTCATGTGTTGATACATAAACAAAGTTTTTATTATCAGTTAAATAGGTAAGTACTGATTTTGCCGCTGCGATGCGCTCGATAGTGTTGGTTCCCCTAAAAATTTCATCAATAATAATTAAACTTTTCACAGGTTCATCTCCGCTGCTTTGGTTGATGATATCTAAAATGGATAATGCTTCGGCCTGGAAATAACTTTTATTTTCGCCCAGATCGTCAGTTGTCCTGATGCTGGTTTGTATTTTTAAAAGCGGCGCTTTATATACGGTTGCACAGGTAGTATATATTGTTTGCGCTAAAAGCGTATTGATAGCTATTGAACGTATAAATGTAGTTTTACCAGACATGTTTGATCCGGTGATCAGTACGCCTTCATCAGTTCGTGTTTGAATGGAATTAGGCACGCAATTATGAATTAACGGATGGTACATGTCTGTAAGATCCATCTGTTTATTTTCAGTAAAAAAAACCGGTTTGCTATAATGAGGCAGGCCTGCCCTAACCGAAAGTATAGCTATAAGGGCGTCAATTTCGGCAACGTAATTATAAACCACCTTTATATCACCCCGATACTTATTAATTCGTTTTACAGAGGTAATAGACATCAACGGCTCAAAAAGGAAAAGTATTTTTATGAATTTATAGATCGCATAACTTAAGTTATCGGGATCATGCGCCATCTTACTTTCAAAATTTACCAGCTTCAGCGTTCGGTTTAAGCCCGACAAATTGTTTAAGCTTTCCTTAACCTTTTCGTCCTGGTCACCGCTTTTCTTTTTCAATAGCTTTTTGGCTACACTATTTAAAATAAGCAACTGCGGCAATGATCTTGTGTAAGCCGATATTTTGTTTTTGACGCCGTAATGTAAAGCTATGTTGCCAATAATCAATAACAAAAGCACCATAAAACATACCGGGTTAGGTATGATAAACAATGAAATTGCCAATCCGATTATTGCTATCCCCGAAAGCCTGATAAACAAACGCATCGGAGGAACCATCAGCAATTCATGTTCTTTCAAAAATAAATCGGCAAGGTAATAGGCATCCGCACTGTTGAGCCTTGCTAATTCTAATTCAAATCCTTCAAGATCAGGTCTTGGCATATTAAATGCCTCTATTTTTTTATCCAGCTCTGATAGCGATTCAACAGAAGTCTCGGGTGTAAAGAGCTTTTTATAAAGATATTGTTTACCTGGTTTGGAGTTGGTTCGGTCAATAAAATCAAAAATGTTGTTAAGGTCAAGATCTCCGGCTATAGTGTGTGTTATTTTAGCGGGATTATCTGTAGCATTTAAGTAAGCGGCAATCATTTTAAAGTTTCGCCTTGCATTTACCGGACGACCCCATTTATTTCTTATTTTTTCCAGATTTCTTGCCGTTGTACTGCGCTTATTATAATAATTGTAGATATAAAAAGCGATTAAAATGGACCCGATTAAAACAACGGTAAATAACCAATAAAACATATGATAAAAATAAAAAACGTTAAAATAACTCTTAAACTCATCGTAAAGCTATTTAAACTCTAACAATAATCAATAGTTATCAATACAAATTAACTAGCAAATCAATGAGGGGGTATATAAAACCATCAGGCGCATTTATACGGGTGCAATTATTAAAGGTTGTTTTTAAACTTTCCTTATAAAGCACTAACTGCGACACTTAATGTTGAAATCTAACGTATCGGCTCGCCCTTCGGGCTATCGCTTTCCCGATAAAAACTCCTTTAAGGTAGCTTGTGTAAAATCTGATAGCACCAGTTCGCCGCTGATGGCTGCACGTTGCATTAAGAGTTGGTCCCAATCGGCTGTTCCTTCCCATAAAATTTCTTTCAGGCCCCTGAGCGCTTTGGGGTGGTAGGATGCCAGTTTTTGAACGAGTGTATCCAAAGCTTCATCTAATGCGACAATATTGGGGTAAACTTCGTTAAATAACCCCTTTTCTTTTGCCCACTGTGCGGTTTGAAAATCAACTGCGCGTATGGTAAGCTGCGAAAAAGCAGGCAATCCTATTTTGCGGATCACTGCCGGCGAAATTACAAAAGGGCCAATGCCAATGGCAAGTTCACTTAGTTTAATCGAGGCAGATTCGGTAGCCAGGCAATAATCGGCAGCTGCGGCAATACCGACGCCGCCGCCCACCGTTTTGCCCTGAACACGTGCTATAATTATTTTTGGCGATTTACGGCAGACGTTTATTACCCTTGCGAAGCCCGAGAAAAATTTAGATCCCGCCTCCTTATCTTTGATCTGTAATAATTCGTCAAAGCTGGCGCCTGCACAAAATGTACGGTCGCCTTCACTTTTCAATACTATGATCTTTGTTTGCGCATCATTACCGGCAAGGGCGATTTTAGCTGTCAGCTCGTCAAGCAAAGCCGCAGGCAACGAATTTTGTGCAGGATGATAAAAGCTGATGGTGGCTATACCGTTATCGCTGATGTTTAAAGTTACGCTTCCGTTATCGGTATTTTGCATTGATAAGATCGATGATATAAATTGGTATTGGCAAATTTAATTTAAATTAGTCAGGAATAAACTTTGTCTTATTGTCTGCTAATATTATTTGTTATGGTTGAACCAGAAGCTGCACGTCAACTTGCATTGTCATTACCGGGAACAATAGAACAGGATCATTTCGGGAAGCCATCATTCAGGGTAAATAACAGAATATTTTCAACGTTGTGGGTAAAAGAGCAACGCATGATGGTGAAATTATCTCCTATTGACCAGTCAGTTTTCGGTTCATTTGATCATGAAATTTTTTATCCGGTACCCAACAAATGGGGTTTACAAGGAGCGACGTTTGTTGAACTTAGCAAAGTACCCGTTGAAATGCTGAAAGATGCCTTGTCTGTTGCCTGGAAAACGCTTCAAAACGTAAAACCTGGTAACCTGTTGTCTTTCCAATCCGGAACAGTTTAATTTCGAAATATATCACCTGATGATCTGCTCTAAAACTACCTCCCGTAAATTTTTGCTCACCGGCACCTGGTGCTTTTGAATGTGAAGGGTATTACCTTCAATGCAATCCACCTTGTTTATGGCAGCGATGTATGATTTATGTGTTTGGATAAATTGCCCGGCGGGGAGCTTTTCGAGCAGCGCTTTTATGGTGGTGTGAATGATGAGCTTTTTATTTTCGAGATAAATAGCCGCGTAATTCTCCATCCCCTCAATATATAAGATTTCATCAAACACTATTTTTTCCAGTTTCCCATTTGATTTTGCAAACATGTAAGGAATTGGTTTGCTGTCGCTTTTTTCTTCTCTGAATGCAAAGTAGTCACGGGCTTTCCACGCAGCTTTTAAAAAACGATCATATGATATAGGTTTTAGCAAATAATCAATCACATCCAGTTCAAACCCCTGTAAAGCGTACTGCTCAAAGGCCGTTGTGAATATTACTTTGGGTGGATCGGATAAGGCCCTTATTAGCTCAATACCGGTAATATGCGGCATCTGTATATCTAAAAAAAGCAAGTCAACAGGTTGCTGCTGCAACAGGTCACTTAGTTGTATAGCATCTTCACAAACCCCTTTTAAATCTAAAAAGCCGATCTTTTCTACGTAACCCTGTAAGCCCTTACGGGCAAATGGCTCATCATCAGTTATTACACAGGTAATTTTACTCATACTTAAATTTTAGTGCTACCGAATAAGTTTCATCAGCAGCTTGTATACATAACTGGTGTTTCTGCGGATAGAGGAGATCAAGTCTTCTTTTTAAGTTTTCAAGACCGATCCCGCCGTTCCGGATGACAGGTTGTTCAAATGACCGCACGGAGTTTTCGACGTTAAAAATGATCTCATCATTGACCAGCCTTGCATCAATTACCAACCTGTAATTACCGCCAATAAACTTAAAAGCATTTTCAACCAGGGGTAAAAACAAAAGCGGATATACCAATTGTTCTTTTAAACACTTATCAAAATTAACTTCCATTTGAAGTTTGTTGCTGCTTCGGATTTTTTGCAGATCAATAAAGCTTTGCAGGTAGTCTATTTCGTTTATTATCGGTACCCGTTGCTGCTGGTCGTATAACTGGTATCTTAACAGCTCCGAGAACTTTTCAATACTGTTTTTTGCACCCTGCAAATCATCGTCCATCTGGAAATAAATGGTATTGAGAGCGTTGAATAAAAAGTGCGGATGATACTGCGACTTTAAAAATTTGAGCTCCGTTTCCAGGTGATCGTTTGTTACTTTTTCAAGCTTTAGCTTGTTGTCAACGTAAGCTTTCATGTAAGTGCTGCTGCGTGCTATGCCGTAATAAATAATGGCATAAAGGGTAGGGATCATACAAATTTCCACAAAGTCAGCCCATGACAAGCCATCGTCTGTTAATGCAACCATTGGGGTCATTATAAGATTTACCAAAATTAAATTGGAAAACACCAGTATGGTTAATTCACGCACAACGCCGCGATAGTTAAACTGTAAAGACCAACGGCTATCAAAATATATAAACAGTCGCTCAAACAGGTAGATCCCTGCGTAACCTGTTAATATGCTAAAACCCATTTCTATACTGTTTAGGGTCCAGCTTCGTCTCCAGAAATGGGTATCGGTATCTGTGTCATGCAGTAACCTCAGAGTAAAGTATATCAACAGCCCAAATATTGGCGGAAAAATATATTTTCTAAAAATTTTCATTGGTTTAAATTACAAATTCAGACTGAAAGCACCACAACTTCTTTTACCTGTTCGGATTCGGAAATGCTCACCGGCTGCTTTTTAGTTTTTGGTTTCATACCAAATAAAAAACGGGTTATAGCATATGGGCGCACCAGCAGGTGGTAAATACCTACGGTCACAAATAACGTCGCTCCTACGGTATAAATATACTTTGATAAAATGCTTTCATTTTGGGTTTGAACAATATAATAAACCAATACCACTATAACGGTTTGATGCAAAATATAAAAAGGATACACGGCCTGGTTTAAATAATCCAAAACTTTAAGCTTATAGTTCAGGTATTTTTTGCCATAGCCAACCAACGCCAGCACCCATCCCCATGCTACAATTGCACGCAAGGCGTAAAATAAGCCCGTAAAAGAATCACCATGAAACGGCCATTGCGAATAGCCTGGTTCAATTTTATTCCACCTTAAGTAATCCAGCAAAATAAAGCTCAAAAACCCGATAGTTAAGGCAAAGCGGCGGTTATGTTCAAGGCTATCCATTAATTTGGGTTGGGTTATACAAACAAAACCTGCAAGCAAAAACAATAACCAATAAATAAAGTAAACGCCATCATGAGCCAGGTCATTGGTTTCCGGATGATTTTGCGCCAAAAGGGCATACCATATTATACCGGGGAGTGCAATGAGGTAAATCCATTTTCCTTTGGCGAGTATGGCCAGTTTTTCTTTTAACATGATGCTTTTTGGCGATGCCATCCAGGCGAACAGGGGTGCAAATAAAATGTCGTAAATAAAAAGATAAGCAATGAACCATAAGTGATGCCAGCTAAAGCTGCCTTTTGGATAGGGCACAAAATTAAATACGGTTTTATAAAAAGCCCAGTAGCTGCCGGTATATCCATTGTTTAACCGTTCCATATAAATTTGCGGGGGTACAATAATAAACATGCCCACCAGCAAGGGAATAAACAGCCTGCGAAACCTTAAGCCGATAAAGCTAAGGCTGCTGCGGTGCTGCATCATAAAGTAGCTTACAGTGCCCGAAATAAAGAAAAGCAGCGGCATGCGAAAAAGATGAAGAAACATATTTGATTCCATCATCAGGTTGCTGGTTTCGTGGTTTTTAATGTGCCATGAATCTTCCGCTACATAGGGCATGGCCGAGTGGAAAAATAATACGCCGAGGATGGATATTATTCTTAACCAGTCGAGATAGGTTTTGCGTTGAGTGGTTTCCATTTTTATTTTTTTATAAAGAAACCCCGCCAAAACGATTTGCTGAAATTTTTTTGACCACCGGTTGTTTTTTGGTGACCATTGAAGCAGTATCAGAAGTATTTTATCTGTAATGCCGGTAAAATGATAGTCGCCTTTGTGCTCTTTGAGTCTTCTAAGCGGTCTCTGTGGTAAAAAATTAACCACAAAGTTTGTCGGGAGATTCACAGAGCAACACAGAGATTTAAGCGCAGGAGATATAATGTTTTAAAGAATAGTTTTGATAAAGCGTTCTACCTTTTAAACTAGTGGCAGCTCAAAATGAAATGTTGCCCCTTTTCCCAGTTCTCCGTCAACACCGATGGCGCCCTTGTGGTTCCTGATGATCTCGGCGGATATATACAAGCCCATCCCTAAGCCGCTGGCTGTAAATTTTTTATCTTCCACCCGGTAAAACCGTTCAAATATTCGGTCTTTTTGATCTTCAGACAATCCGATACCGAAATCTATTACCGATACGCGTACGCAGTCGCCGTGCCGTTCGCTTTTTATAATAACTTTTTTATTTTCCTGCGAATATTTCACAGCATTGCTGATCAGGTTCATAACCACTTGCTCCAATCGCTCCGTGTTCCCGCTTACAAAAAAGTCACTGCCATCTTCGTCTTCAAACTGGTTATCCGGGTAAATGTGTTTTGCATTTTCTATACAGGTCTTTATAAGATCGGATATGTTTATGGTTGAAAAAGCATACTCAAGTCTGCCTGCCTGTATTTTACTTACATCTAAAAGATCGTTGATCAACGTTTGTAATTTGTTTAACGCTTTGTTGGCTTTTTCAATATATTGTCCAACCTTGACAGGAATGTCTTCCTTTTTATACGAAGTAACAAGCTGCAAATAACCTTTCAGGCTGGTTAAAGGAGTTTTTAATTCGTGGCTGGCAATCCCGATGAATTCATCCCTTTTCTCCATTTCCTTTTTTTGATCCTCAATATCTGTTGCGGTTCCAACCCAAAAAACAATTTCGCCTTCTTCATTACGCAGCGGTACAGCGCGGTTTAAATGCCACCTGTAAACATCATCGGCCCTCTTGTACCGGTTTTCCATCTCAAATATTTCACCCGACATTAAAGACGATAAATACTTATTAGTAGTTGTCAGCAGATCATCAGGATGAATCACCTTTTTCCAGCCCGACTCTTTAGTATCTTCAACAGAAAGACCGGTATAAGTGTACCATTGCTGGTTATAGTAATCTACATCACCGTTAGGAAGATTTGTCCAGGTCATTTGGGGGATATTGTTTGCCAGGTACTTAAAATGTTCGCGACTTAAAAAAAGTTCGTTAGTTCTTTCTTTTACGGTGTCTTCTAATTCATTATTGAGTTTTTCGGTGACGAGGCGGGCAGCTGCTAACTGGAGATTTTTAATTTTAAGCTGTTTTTCCGTTTCTTTAAGTAAAGAAAGATCGGTAAGAATAAGGCTTAATGCCAATCCCTCGTCAAGTTCAAGTGAGTTACATGATAAAAGACAAGGAATCAATTGCTGATTTTGGCCAATTAGCTGTATCTCATCTTTGCAATCTTCTTCCCAGGCATTTGCTACAGATTTATCAAATATTTCACGGGAAACTTCAGGAATAAATGTACTGAACGGTAAGCCGATGGTCTTTTCGAGCGGCATATTCACCATGTTGGCAAATTTGGAATTACTGTATAAAATGAGCCCGTCGCGATTTATGGTAACCGCTCCTTCATTCATTTTTTCAATAAATACCCTGTATGTT
>JAQNCM010000009.1 GCA_029237615.1 Mucilaginibacter sp. | reverse complement strand
GGCTTTAAAAGCACTGGCAGCTACAACATTGCCGAGAGGGTACACTTATGAATTTTCGGGCCTTAGCTATGAGGAATTAAAGGCGGGATCAATAACGATCTATATATTCATATTCTCCATTGTTTTTGTTTTTCTTTTCCTGGCAGCGTTGTATGAAAGCTGGTCGGTGCCGTTTTCAGTAATGCTTGCAGTACCCATAAGTGCGTTTGGGGCAATACTCGCTCTTACCATTTCGCCTACTGTTACCAATAACGTTTATGCGCAGATCGGGTTAATTACTTTGATTGGTTTATCTGCAAAAAATGCTATCCTGATAGTTGAGTTTGCTAAGATCAGGGTTGACCGCGGCGAAGAGCTAATTAAATCAACCCTGGAGGCGGTACGTTTGCGTTTGCGACCGATCATCATGACCTCGCTGGCGTTTATCCTGGGAGTGCTACCACTTGTGTTGGCGACCGGGGCAGGAGCGGAGTCACGCAATACGATCGGGATAACGGTTTTAGGGGGAATGGTCGCATCATCTACCATTTCCATATTCATCGTACCGGTACTTTTTGTTTTGTTTACCCGTGTCTCTTATGGTAAAAAAGAACTGGCATGGTTGCAGGAGCATCATGATGAATTAATGGAAAAAGCAAATAAAGTGGAAGAGCAAAATATAGACCCCGAACTGGAATACGAGATAGCGCAGGAAAACGAACGTAACAGGGAAGATCGCGCCAGCCATGGATTAGACAACAAAGATAAAAAGCACAGAGGTGAATAACCAGTGATGAGTGGCAAATAAGGATCAATTAATTGACCGGATGGTTGGTTAATTCCAATTTATCTACCCGGAAGCTTTTTATAGAAAATTCCTTAAAACAGTAGTTATACATCTTTGTATATTTTATACAAAGATGCTTATGAAACTCAAAGAGACACAAACAGCCGAAATTTCTGAAAGGGACGGTGCACATGAGAGTGCGTGGGAAAGCGGATTACCATCTATCTCCGTAAATTCTGCACATCAGCCCGATACTATTTACGATTGCCTGGTAGTTGGCGCAGGTATAACAGGCCTTACTGCAGCTTTGATGATGCAAAAAGCAGGTAAAAATGTTTGTTTGGCGGATGCTTATTCACCGGGCTTTGGCACCACCGGAGGTACCAGTGCACATATCAATACTTTTGCCGATACCACCTATAAAGAAGCCGAAAGCGCATTTGGCAAAGAAGGCGCTCAGCTATTTGCCGACGCGGTAAATGAAGGATTCAGGATTATTAAAGATCATGTTGATGCCTATAAAATTGATTGCGACTTTGAAATTAAACCGGGCTATTTATATGCGGAAGATGAAGAACAGGCCAAACAACTGGATGATGTTTATAATGGGGCTGTTAACGTAGGTGTTAAGGTAAATTATACCGACAGGGTGCCAACACCGGTAAGCTATAAAAAAGCCCTGGCATTTGACGAACAAGCACAATTTCATCCTTTAAAATATCTGCATGCCATTGAAAACGCTTATCTGTCAAATAGAGGTGTGATTTTACAAAACACAAAAATTGAGGATATTAACTCGGACAACAGAGTACTCGTTGCTAAGTCGCAAAACGGTTATATCAATGCCAAAAAAGTGATCTATGCTACGCATATCCCGCCAGGCCTCAGCTCCTTTAATTTTCGCTGCGCTCCATACCGCAGTTACGTTTTAGGTGTTAAACTTACCCGCGATGCTTACCCTGACGCTTTAATTTACGATATGGAAGAACCCTATCATTATTTCAGGACTCACATGATAGAAGGACAACCCTTATTAATTGTAGGCGGAAATGATCATAAGACCGGTCATGAAGACCCCGAAAAGGCATTTTCCGATCTTGAAAAATATGTAAGGAAGCATTATCCGGTATCATCAGTTAAATACAAATGGTCATCTCAGTATTATACGCCGGTTGATGGTTTTCCATATATAGGGCAAATGCCGGGCGCAGCAGATGGAGTGTATTGTGCAACGGGATATAATGGGAATGGAATGATGCTGGGATCGATAGCGGGGAGGATTTTGAGCGACCTGGCTACCGGCGGATCCAGCAAGTACGCAGCAGTTTTCAGTCCTTCACGGATGAAGCCAATAGCTGGTTTTACAGAATTCGTGAAAGAAAATGCGGACGCAGCTTATCATTTTGTAGTCGACCGGTTATCGGTCCATGAAACGGATTCATTAAAAAGACTAAGGCCAGATAGTGGTGATGTGTTGCAAATTGATGGTAAAAAGATTGCAGCCTACCGTGACGCTGATGGCGAGCTGCACACGTTAAATCCGGTTTGTACACATGCTAAATGTATCGTAAACTGGAACCAGGAAGAAAAAAGCTGGGATTGCCCTTGCCATGGCGCGCGTTATGATATTTACGGGAACATATTAAACGGGCCGGCGACTAAGAATCTGCAAAAGATGGTTTATGAATTTAAAGAAGAGAAATGAAAAAGGCTGAAAAAATATTGTTGTCAGGAATAACCGGCACCTTCTTTATGACTTTATTCAGTCAACTACTTTCACTAATTGCAAAAGAAAATTTTAGCGAGCCGGAACATCTTGCAACCATGTTGCACCGTTTTATTCCTCACACATCAAAAACGTTTAACCGCGTTGCGGGCTGGAATGCGCACTTTGCGGTTGGATTGATATTTTCCACGGCTTATGTTGAATTGTGGGAACAGGGGAAAATTAAGCCTTCTGTTAAAAATGGACTTTTGCTGGGTGCGGTAAGCGGTTTACTTGCTGTTGCCATCTGGAAACTTACCTTTAAACTACACCCGCTTCCGCCATGGATCAACTATAATAAATATTATCTTCAATTAGTTCCCGCACATATTGTGTTCGCATTATTTGCGACCTTAGCTTATCAGTTGCTAAAAGTGCATGAAGAAGATATGGAACTTATCGGCGGCGAATATCTTTAAATCATCCTAACTATTTATATCCAAACATCACTATCCTTTTCATCAGCGGGGGTATAATTTATATATTGAACAAATCTCGGCACGGTCGAGGTATTTGGACTGCTGCCATGCGGAAGCGCATGGTGCCATATAATAAAATCACCTGCATTAGCGGCAATGGGTTTAGCCCCTAATGCATATAAATCCTCTTTTCTTGGATCGGCACCGGGTGATAAATTTCTTTGCCACTCTTCAATTCTGTTTTGAAAGCCAGGAACAAGGGTAAATGCCCCCTGGTTTTCTGCCGTATCAGACAGATACAACAAACCTTGTAAACCAAAAGGCATCGGAGACTTAATGCTGGCGTCCCAATGAAGATAAGGGCCCTGGAATATGTGTTGTTTGGTTTGTGGTGGGTTAAAACTTACCCTGTCTGTAGTGGCCCACAAGTCGGTTCTGTTCCAAAGCTCTTCATAAGCCTTTCTTATTTTAAAAGCTTTCCGGTTTTGCTCTAATGCAGGATGCTGAAAAAATTGTACCATGATCCCTTTCTTTTCAGGGTGCAGGTTATACCAGGTATTGGGGTTATAACGGTCTATTTCAATATAATTGCATAAGGCTTCAATTGTTCGGTCGCAATCCTCTTTAGTTACCGCTTTCCTGATGATGATATATCCATTTTGTTCCCAAAATTTATGGTCGTCTTCTGTAAGCAGATCGTTCTTGTTCACAATCTTCGCATCATTTATACCGGAAATTAATTGGTTGTATTTTTTTATTTTTTCCGGATCTGGCCCCCCTGTAACTGCTAATATCCAATTTTCAAATTCCTCAAAAGACGGAGCCGACAGGTAAACATATTGTATGGTCTGCTCCAGTCCGATGCCTAACGCAGTTAACAAAATAGTATCCATTTTCCATTCATCATGGAAAGCATCCCCCTTGAGTTTGCCATTCCTGTTTAAAATAGCTTTGTTCCAGTAACGCTTTAAGTGCATCACCTGTAATTTCCCGGTTTCGCTTGAGGAAGAGATTTCAACTGCCGACATTTTATTTATTTCAGATTTTGAAATTAATATTTAAATTGAAAAAATAAAAATCGGTTTAGTATTGTGCTGGCCTATTAAACTAGGTATATTAATAAATGATATGGTAATAAGAGAAGCTAACATAAAGGATTTGGATGGGTGTGGGAAATATTTGAAATAGTGATTAAAACGGGCGACACCTATGTGTTTGGCGCCGATACCTCAAAAGAACAATTGAAAAGAATATGGTTTGCGCCGGCTATGAAAACTTTTATCGCCGAAGAAACAACAAAATAACCGGAACTTATTTTATTAAACCTAACCAGGTTGATTTGGGGTCGCACATTGCAAATTGCGGCTATATGGTTCATCCCGAAGAGCGGGGAAAGGGAATTGGCCGTTTGCTATGCGATCACTCTATACAACACGCTCGTCAACTTGGATACAGAGCGATACAGTTTAATATAGTAGTGAGCTCCAATACTGCTGCTATAGAACTTTGGAAAAAATGCGGATTTAGAATTATCGGCACCATTCCGGGTGGATTCCATCATAGGGATTTAGGGTACGTAGATGCCTTTATCATGTTCAGGGAAGTTAATTGACTGCTGGAAGCGCATCCTTGTTTGATACATTTAAAAAGGATTCACAAGGATAGCCGATAACTGCAAAGAGCAGGCAAAAGGAGAGAAGAAAAAGTTCCCGGTTTGGAAACATTTCCTTGTATAACGTTACAAAAAACAATATTTACCACTAAAGTTAGACTCTTTTTATCCAGCTTTAGGACGCAGGTTTAACAGTCTTTATTTTGACTGCCCGGCAACCGGTTTTTTAACTTTCGCAACCGGCTTTTTAGCTTTAGCAATAGATAGCTTTGGAGTGGCAGCCTGGCCGTTGTTTTGTTCTGGTACCGCTTTTGCCGCAACTGCTTCGGGTGTACTTTTATTTTCTTTTACAGGTTTTTCAGCAGCAGTTGTAGCTGGCTTTTCTTTAGCTGTTTCTTTTTTTACTATTAAATGTTTAGCGATCTTTTTAGCAAGCTTTTTAGATTCTTTTTCAATATCAATTACCGCTTTTTGTTCATCCTGTCCTAATTCGTTTGTTATTGTTGTAAGCAATTTTGAAAGACGCAGCTGGATTGATCTTGTAGCTTTTTTCCTGGCGGTTTTAACAGGCGATTCCTCTTTATTCTTTTTCATAATGTGATTTAACATCAAAGATATGTTATAATAATATAACCCTAATATTATCTTTATGTTAAGTCGATTCTGATGAGTTTATTTAGGGGAAAAGCATCTTCGGTATGGTGTAGCAGGGTATTTATTATACGATAATTATTTCTCGTCCAACGGATAACTGTGGGCAACCCAGTTAGTTTCCAGATTT
>JAQNCM010000002.1 GCA_029237615.1 Mucilaginibacter sp. | reverse complement strand
TTTAATTACCTGTGTAACCTGAATTTTATTTGAAGGAGGTCTATTATAAAACCATAATCCGCCCGCTGTAAATACGATAATTACAGATGCCGCTATAGCAATAATATTCCACGGAATAATCTTCTTTTCTTTTTGAGTATAACGTTGCTGTAAACGCCCGTTTAGTATTTCCAGGTTTTCATGCTGATCCTTGCCCGTTTTTTCATAGCCCTCTATCGCATCCATTAAAAACGGGTCATGCTGTGCGCGTTTTTCAAGCTGATGCATAGCGCGGGCATCAAGCTCTCCGTTAAGATACTTCCTGATTAATGATATGTCCGAATCTTTTTTATTCACTATTCTTCTCCAGGCAAATTTTCAGGTTCCGTTTTCCGTTTTGAATATAGCTTTTAACCTCGTTCAAGCTAAATCCAGTGAGTTCAACTATCTCTTTATAGCACTTTTCTTTTAAATAGAATAAGTTAACGCTTTGTTTTTGCGGACCGGGTAATTTATCAAGGCATTTCTCCAGTGCCTGCATAGCCGGTTCATAGTTACTATCATCAGGATGCAAAACAGGGGCAAATTCCATAAAATCGTCCAAATTAACCGTCTCCAGCTTTTTGTCACTTCGCAATTGCATAAAGCAATAGTTACGGCTCAATACATATAGCCAACTGCGAAACTGTTTAGTATCATGCTGCTTAACCTTATTTATCAAATCTTCAAATATTCCCATAACGGCATCTTTGGCGCGTTCCTCGTCTTTTAAGTATTTTAAACAAACACCGTAAACCAATGGCATTACTTTTTCATACAGGCGACCCAAAACAACTAAGTCACCGCTTTCACGATAGCTGTTTAGCAGTTTATGATCATCTGCGTCATCTGGTTTAATTGGTTTCTTAAAAAAGCTCATTACGGGGTGGCTAAAATAAATTTTTTTACCGGGTTATGGAAATAAGGATTTTTTGCGGCATAAAACAATATCCATATTTAAATAACTGGTATTAACCGAACGGGGTGTTTTTTACACAACATCAGCCGCCCGCTATCTTTAACTTTGCAAGCGTCTGCAATTGGGGCATTAACTAATAAATAATACACACATCTGTGCAATTTTTCCCCATCATGCCTCATGATTTCCACATTTCCCCATCATTCAATACCCCATAACCGGCAATTTATTAACTGAGAGAAAAATTGTTTTTCTCTCACAATAATAATATCGAATTTAAAGCCTGAACACTATTATGGTACATAAATTGCCCATATACATTATACCTGGTTAATTTAAACATTGGTTATTTTGTCTCATTTTAACTCAATTAGTAAAGTGGACAATTAAGTTAAACAATTAGTTTTAAACCACTTATATTCGCAATTTTAAAATATGTTTTATGTGTAAACTTGTAGTAATTGATGATAATCCAACGGATCACTATATTATGCAGCGCTTATTGCATAATAACTATAATTGCCAGCAAACCACTTACACTTTTGATGGAAGGTTAATTTTAGACTACCTGCAAGAGAACAAGGAAACAGAAGCATTACCTGATGTGATATTTTTAGATTTGGATATGCCCCAACTAACCGGTTGGGAGTTTTTGGATGAATTGGAAACCTTTAATGCCGCTGCCAAGAAAAATGTGCAGGTGCATATTATGAGTTCATCTATCCGCTCAGCGGATGTTTTTCATTCAAAACAATATGCCTGTGTAAATTCATTTATGACTAAACCTTTATCAAGGGATGTTATAAATAAAATTTGTGAAGAGGCTAATCCAAATAACAAACAATTAGATATCGCATAATTCTCACTCGCAAATTATTTTTGAGCAATATCAATGTAGGGAAGGTCTGATAAGCCTTCCCTTCTCTTTTACCACCTATTTGCCATATGCACATTATAACTTATTTTTACGCCGATAATGGCTAGTCGTAATAAATTATACTTCGCTTCTGATTTTCATTTGGGTACGGGCAGCTATGCAACGTGCAGGGAGCGTGAGGCCCGCCTGGTTCGATGGCTTGATTTTATAAAAGATGATGCCGTTGAGCTTTTTTTAATGGGCGATGTTTTTGATTTTTGGTTTGAATATAAAACGGTAGTACCCAGGGGATATATCCGTTTTATAGGTAAACTGGCCGAGTTGGCTGATGCCGGAACAAAAATATGGATGTTTAAGGGGAACCACGATATGTGGATGTTTGATTACTTTGAACGCGAACTGGGTGCCACCATTATAAGCGATGAACTTAAAATTGAACGGAACGGCAAAAAATTTTACCTGCACCACGGCGATGGGCTGGGGCCTGGCGATATGTTCTATAAATTTTTAAAGAGATTTTTCAGGAGCCGGTTTTGTCAATGGCTGTTTGCGCGCATACATCCAAACTTTGGTGTGGGCATAGCTAATTACTGGTCGTCGCATAGCCGGATAGCGAACGAGCAAAAAGAAAACCACAAACCCGGTGAACAGGAATGGCTTGTTACTTATTGCCGCGAATTACTGAAGACACATTTTTACGATTACCTGGTATTTGGTCATCGGCACAAACCGCTGGATATTAAGTTAAACGATAAAAGCCGCTACGTTAATTTGGGCGAATGGGTAAACAGCAATAGCTACGCCGTTTTCGATGGAGAAAACCTAACGATGCATCACTTCGAAAAAGTTTAATTGAGCTTTTATTATACCAATAATTGCGGGTTAACTCTTTACGCGCTCTACATATGAGCCGGTAGCAGTGTCAACTTTCACTTTGTCGCCTATATTGATAAACAGGGGCACTTTTATCTCCGCGCCGGTTTCAACGGTAGCGTTTTTCAATGCGCCGCTGGAGGTATCACCCTTAACAGCAGGTTCGGTATAAGTGATTTCCAATTCGGCTGAGCCCGGGATTTGGCCCATAATAGGTTCGTCACTTTCAAAAGCTACTATCACATTCATTCCTTCTTTCAAAAACTTTACTGCGGCGCCGAATAATGACTTAGGAATATTATGTTGATCAAAAGTAGTGTTATCCATTACCACCAATGAATCGCCGTCTTCATATAAATACTGATAGTCGTTCGTTTCTACACGTGCTATTGTTACATCCTCATCTGTACGGAAACGGTATTCAACTAATTTGCCGCTTTTAACATTACGCATACGAGCCTGGTAAAAAGCGCGCAAATTGCCGGGTGTACGGTGCAAAAATTCTTCTATCTGCAACAACTCGCCGTTAAAGCGGATGATGTTACCATTTTTAATTTCGGATGCCTTTGACATAACAATATAATTGAGGCGCAAACTTAGGTACTTACAGGCAAAGAAACAAGTGCATCCTTGTGATAAGGGATTAAAGGTCATTGATGGGTAAAAGCTGATTTTCAAATAATCACGTCTTCAAATTTTTAAATTAAAATCCCCACATTTGCACATCTTAATTTTCATAGCTAACATGAGCGTTTCCTTATTAGCCCAAAATCTGCATGGGTCCGAAATTATAAAAATTGCAGGCGAGATCAACGAATTAAAAAAACAGGGACAAGACATTGCTAACCTTACCATTGGCGATTTTGATTCCAATATTTATCCTATTCCGGATCAGTTGAAGCAAGGCATTGTGGAAGCGTATGGTGATAACCAAACCAATTACCCGCCCGCTGATGGCATGCTGAATTTACGCGAAAGTGTATCCGTATTTCTAAAAGACAGGTACCAACTTGATTATGCGGCAAACGAGATCTTGATCTCAGGCGGCTCAAGGCCGTTGATATATTCAATCTATATGGCCGTTGTTGACCCGGGCGACAAAGTTGTTTTTCCGGCACCTTCATGGAACAATAACCATTACTGCGATCTGACCGGCTCCGAAGCGGTCATTATCCAAACCGGGCCCGAACACAATTTTATGCCTACAGCTGATGAGATCCGTCCGCATTTAAAAGGCGCGGCATTGCTGGCTTTATGTTCTCCCTTGAACCCGACCGGAACCATGTTCAGCAAAAAGGACCTGGAAGAGATATGCGACCTGGTGATTGCCGAAAACAAAACCCGTAAGGCAGGCGAAAAACCACTGTATATTTTATATGACCAGATCTACTCGCAATTAACATTTGGCGAGCATGTGCACTACAATCCCGTTAGCCTGCGTCCCGAATTAAAAGACGTTACTCTTTTTGTAGACGGCGCTTCCAAATGTTTCGCAGCCACCGGCGTACGTGTTGGCTGGGGTTTTGGCCCTGCACATGTAATCAACCACATGAAATCTATTGTAGGCCATATGGGTGCATGGGCGCCAAAGGCGGAACAGGTTGCAATAGCTAAATTCCTTAAGCAGGACGATTTTGTAAAAAGTTACCTGTCTCAGTTAAAATCAAATATTCAAAACAGTTTAAATGCGTTACACCAGGATTTTCAGCAATTAAAGGCCGAAGGTTTCAATGTAGATTCCATCGAGCCGATGGGAGCGATATATCTCACTATAAAGGTTGATTATGCCGGCAAAACCACTCCGGATGGCACCGTTTTAAAAACATCTGCCGACATAAACTTCTATTTAATTAAAGAAGCGAAGGTGGCTTTTGTGCCTTTCTCCGCATTTGGCACACCAGACGA
>JAQNCM010000410.1 GCA_029237615.1 Mucilaginibacter sp. | reverse complement strand
TTTAATTCAACTACACTTGAAGTTTTTAAAAAATTGGAATGGGCGGGTATCCAGCTATTACAGGCGATAGCGGTTTATCTTAACCTGCCGGAAAATTATTTCGGCGAGATGGTTTATGATGGAAATTCAATACTTCGTACACTACACTATTTTCCTATAACCAATCCCGACTCGCTTCCGGAAGAGGCAGTTCGGGCGGGTGCACATGAAGATATAAACCTTATAACCCTTTTAATAGGTGCGAGTGCCGATGGCCTTGAACTTTTAACCCGGGAAAATGAATGGTTTCCGGTTAAAGCTTATGGAGAAGACCTGGTGGTTAACGTGGGCGATATGTTACAACGTTTAACCAATAATAAACTTAAATCAACAACGCACAGGGTGGTTAATCCCCCACGCGAATTGATGAAATATTCCCGCTATTCCGTACCATTTTTTTTGCATCCCAAATCAACTATGGATCTTACCTGCCTTCAATCATGTATTGACAAAGATCACCCCAAACAATATACCGATATTGCAGCAGGAGAATACCTGGATGAACGTTTAAGAGAAATTGGATTGAAGAAGTGAGATTGGAAATTAGAGACTAACGATTGGAGATTAGTTGCAGGGGGAGTTGAGTATCTGTATTTAAATTTAAAAATGTAGAGATGGCTTTTGACCTTGTATTTTTGTGCCAAAAAACTAATCTCTGACCGCTAATCTCTAATCCAAAAAAACACTAAGTTTGCCCCATGAAACAAAATTTATTTGTTTACAATACATTAACACGCAAAAAGGAAAAGTTTGAGCCCCTTAACACTCCGCATGTAGGGATGTATGTATGCGGGCCTACCGTTTACAGTGATGTACATCTTGGAAATTGCCGCACCTATATTTCATTCGACCTGATTTTTAGATATCTTACTCATTTGGGTTATAAAGTACGCTATGTCCGCAACATAACCGATGCGGGACACCTGGAAGGCGATGCAGGGGATGAAGGAGAGGACAAAATATCGAAAAAAGCAAAATTAGCTGAGCTGGAGCCTATGGAAATTGTGCAAAAGTACACCGTTGGGTTTCATGATGTCATGCAGATTTTTAACATCCTTCCTCCAAGCATCGAGCCCGCTGCTACCGGCCATATTATTGAACAGATAGAAATGGTGAGAACCATTTTGGAAAAGGGTTATGCTTACGAGGTGGATGGTTCTGTTTATTTTGATGTAGAAAAGTACAACCAAACACAGGATTACGGTATTTTAAACGGAAGAAACCTGGAAGATCTCCTGAACAACACCCGCTCATTAGGCGGACAGCAGGAAAAACATGGTAAACTTGATTTTGCCTTATGGATAAAAGCAAAGCCTGAACATTTAATGAAATGGCCTTCGCCCTGGGGTGTTGGTTTTCCTGGTTGGCACCTGGAATGCTCTGCTATGAGCAACAAGTATTTGGGCGAACAATTTGACATACATGGCGGTGGAATTGACCTGGTCCCTACCCATCATACCAATGAAATTGCCCAAAATGTAGCTGCCTGCGGTAAATCCCCGGCCACTTATTGGATACATACCAATATGCTGACGGTGAACGGTCAAAAAATGTCCAAATCATTAGGGAATAGTTTTTTACCTCATGAGCTTTTTTCTGGGGAGCATTCCATATTGACCAAGGGTTACAGCCCAATGACCGTGCGTTTCTTTATGTTGCAGGCAAACTACCGGAGCACCCTTGATTTTGGAAACGATGCGATGGAAGCCTCTGAAAAAGGGTTCAAACGTTTAATGAATGCTTTTGTGCTGATGGACAGTTTAAAGGCGTCAAATACCACTGATGTGGATATTGCAACATTACAAGGCAAGTGCTATGAGGCAATGAATGACGATTTTAACAGCCCTGTTTTAATTGCTGAACTTTTTGAAGCAACACGTATTATTAATTCGGTATATGACGGTAAACTGAAGATAGATGAGGTTAATCTGCATCTTTTAAAAGATTTAATGAAAACCTTTGTTACCAATGTTCTGGGTTTGAAAAACGAGCAGGCTGCTAACGATGACCTGCCAAAAATATTAAACTTTGTAGTGGGATTAAGAAATGAGGCTAAAAAAGACCACGACTATGCAACATCCGACAAAATAAGAAATGGACTTCAACAAATAGGGTTCCAGTTAAATGACAGTAAAGAAGGTACCAATTGGAGTAAAATTTAATTGCTTAAATAACGTTACATCAAAGTCAAAAAAGAAATAAAATTGTAAACCAGCAGTTTTGATTGATAAATTGCCAAACCTCTATATAAATAATGAAAAAGATAACAGTACTCGCTCTCATATTAATCGGTTTTAATAAGTTGACAGTAGCGCAAACGGCACCGGCAACTGTAAATAAAGTAATAGATGCGGAAAAAGATTTTAATAAACTGGTTGAGCGCAAGGGCATAAAAGGCGGGTACCTCGCCGTTGCTGATCCCGAAGGAATAGTTTTCAGACCAAATGCTGTTAAAATAACGGATTTTTATAACAGTATAGATAAGCAGGCAGGTTTGTACACCTGGCATCCCAATTTTGCACGTATTTCTGTTAATGGTGATCTTGCTTTTACCGCCGGACCCTATCTTTATCAAAACGGCAAAGACGACACCGACAAGGTGTTTGGCGATTATGTTTCTATCTGGCGTGCAGATCCTGCTGATGGAACGTTTAAGTTGTTGATTGACCTTGGAATTCAGCACCCTGAGGCAGAACAACAGGCATTGACCGACTTTAAAAATCCGCCTGATACAGCTAAAAGGGTAGCCGCAAGTAAAGATCCGTTTAATGGAAAAAACATTCTTATGGCAACCGATAATTTATTTAATCATTCGTTATCACTGTCAACCTTAGCTGCCTACAAAGAGTTTTTAAGTCCGGAAGGCAGGTATTATTTTCCGGGATTTGAGCCAGTGGTAGGGCAGGATAAGATCATGAAGTTTATTGACAATGAGGCAATAGTGATCACGGCTCAAACTGCCAACGCAGGTCGTTCAACAAGTAATGATCTTGCTTATACATATGGAAAAGCAAGAATTAAAAAAGGAGAAGTAGTAAGTAATTATAATTATGTACGTGTCTGGGAAAAAGATTCAAGGCATAAGTGGAACATCATACTCGAAATATTTTCTGCTGTTGAAAATGATAATTAAATCGTAACAGCAATAATAGGGGCTGCAAATCAATCGGTTTGCAGCCCTTTTTGTTTAAATAAAGCGCAATTTCAACTAACCTTTGCCTTTTCACCATTCTTTTGCAACATTGTTGATAAAATTCACATTGTTAACAAACTTTGGCAACTCTTATCCTGTTGTTTCGTTAAAGGTCTAAACATCTATTAAATGGCTGACTTAAATAAGTTTATAAGGTCTAAAGAACGAATTACCGAACTCCTGAGTAATTTGCTGCATAAAAACACAAAAGACGAAAATATACACTTACATATTAATGATCTTCAAAATTCAATAAGAATAATAGATGATAAGATGGAAGAGTTTAAAAAGGTAAATGGCCATACTAAAAAGGAAAGTTAACCCCGGATACAGGTGTTCATTAAACCTAACTCACTGATCGCCATGCTATCCATGGGCGTATCTCAAATGTTAAATCCTGCGACTTTTTAGTTAAAATTTGTTAATAGGTGTTAAATCCGGCTGTGATCCGGAAAAATTCATGGAAATTGTTGCTGGTTAATTTTAATAACCTAATCAAATTACCGCAACAATATGAATACACTTTACACCTCATTCGCGCAATACAAAAAAATCAATAACCTGCTGGGCTGGCTTTGTTTTGCAATAGCATCTGCCACTTATATTTTAACGCTGGAACCTTCTGTAAGCTTTTGGGACTGCGGTGAATTTATTTCATGTGCCTACCGGCTACAGGTTTCGCATCAGCCTGGTTACCCGCTTTTTGCCATGCTTGGCAAGGCATTTTCATTATTATCCTTCGGCGACCGCAGTAAAGTAGCTTATTTCACCAATATGATGTCTGCATTGGCAAGCGGGGCAACCATCATGTTTTTGTTTTGGACCATAACGGCACTCGCCAAAAAATTAGTAAATAAAACACAAGAGGCTCTTGAACAAACACACCTGGCGCTTATTATGGGCGCGGGGTTGGTTGGTGCCCTGGCATTTACCTTTACTGATACCTTTTGGTTTTCGGCAGTCGAGACCATTGTTTTTGCGCTTTCGTCGCTTTGTACCGCCGTTGTTTTTTGGGCGATATTAAAATGGGAAGCCGCCGCGGACGAACCCCGAGCCGATAAGTGGATCGTCCTTATTGCTTATATCGTGGGACTCTCTATCGGCATTCATCTGCTTAATTTGTTAACCATTCCTGCGGTTGCGATGGTTTATTATTTTCGCCGGCATCAAAAAATTACTTTTAAAAGTAGCGTTTCGGCTTTCCTAATCAGTATTTTGATTCTTGGGATAGTTCAATTCGGTATTAGAGGATATACAATTTATTTTGCTGCCTGGTTTGACTTTTTCTTTGTGAATGCCCTTGGAATGGGTTTTGGCAGCGGAGCATTGGTATTTTGCCTTTTACTTGCCGGATTATTGATCATCGGATTATGGTATAGCATCCGTACTAAAAAATCTGTTTTAAACCTCGCGCTGTTATGTGTTGTTTTTATTTATTTCGGTTACAGCTCTTTTATTTATATACCCATCAGGGCATCCGCAAATACTGATCTGAATAACTCTCATCCCGACAATGCTTTTACTTTATACGGTTACCTCAACCGGGTACAGTATGGTGAAACCCCGTTGCTCTCAGGGCCATTTTATGATGCTAAAATTATTGATGAAAAAGACGGCGGCATCATTTACAGAAAAGGTAAAACCCAATACGAGAAGGCCGGTAAAAAGATGAATTATATTTATGATCACACTACTTTATTGCCCCGGATGTGGAGTACAGAATCAGACCCTGATTATGCACAGAACGTGCAGTTTTATAAGCAATGGCTGCAAATAGGTGATGGACAGGCACCAACATTTAGTGATAACCTGAAGTGGTTATTTAGTTTCCAGATTTATCAGATGTACATGCGGTACTTTTTATGGAATTTTGTTGGCCGGTACAATGGTTTGGATGGACAGCAAAGCACCGCCGACCTGAATGGTAACTGGACAAGCGGAATTTTTGATGGAGGTAAACATTTACCCAAAGCAATAGTAAACGATAACAGCTATACGCCTTTGTATGCACTGCCCTTAATAGTAGGGTTGTTGGGGGCTGCATATCATTTTAAACGTAAAAAGAGGGATGCACTGGTTGTTGCGTTGCTTTTCTTTTTCACAGGCATAGCTATTGTGTTATATGTTAATCAAAATTCGATACAACCCAGAGAACGTGATTACTCGTACGTTGGTTCGTTTTATGCGTTTGCAATTTGGATAGGATTAGGCGTAATAGCACTTGCCGAAATTGCCAGTACCAGGTTTAATGCAAGGCTCGCCACTATTGGATCTTTCGTGATATGTATAATAGCCGTTCCGGTATTACTGGTAAGTAAAGAATGGAAGAGCCATGACCGGTCGACTAAACTTACACCACATGATATGGCTTATAACTACCTCATATCATGCCCCCAAAATGCTATTTTATTTACTTACGGCGATAATGATACTTATTCATTATGGTATGACCAGGAAGTTGAGGGTATAAGGCCGGATGTGCGTATTATTTGCTGGAGTCTGTTTGGCGGCGACTGGTATATACACCAAATGCAGGGAACAATGAACCAATCAGCCCCGCTGCCCATTACCTTGCCTTTTGAGAAATACAAAGAAGGTATTAGGGATGTTATGTATTATAATGATGCAAAAATAACCGGATCCGTTGAAGTAAAAGACGTTTTTGACTTTTTAACATCGGATGATGAGCGTACCAAACTGGAATACCAGAGTGGTGAAAAATTAAACTATCTGCCTACCAAAAACTTTAAACTTACCGTTAATGCTGACGAGGTGGTAAAAAATGGCGTAGTAACCCCTGAACAAAAAAACAAGATTGCTTCCGCAATGGAATGGAAATACCCATCAAACTATGTAACAAAAGATAACCTTGCCGTGCTGGATATATTGGCCCATAACAATTGGAAAAGACCAATATGTTTTACCACCACATCAGCATCCGGGAGTATGATGGGCATGCAGCAATATTTATATAAGGAAGGTTTTGTTTATCATTTGATTCCTTTTAAAGCGGATACTGATAAAAACAATCAGAACACAAAAACCAATAGCCTGGTGATGTATGATAACGTGGTTAATAAATTTAAATATGGTAATTTTAAACACGCCAAATATTTAGATAACGTTTCTAAAACGCAGTTTTATCTTAATATGGAGCTTACCTTTAATGATCTTGCGCAAGGCTTGGAGCAGGACGGTCACCGTGAGCTGGCGCTAAAAGCCCTTCATAAATTTGATGAAGAAATGCCTGATATCAACCCGGATATTGACACAGCAGCGCAAAAGTTTTTCCTGGCCCAAACCGCATATAAACTTGATGATACAAAGCTGGGTAACAAATATGTAAAAGGGGTTGACAACTTTATAACTGACCAGCTGGATTATAATTATAACCTGTTAAAAAATAATAAGGATGGCCTTGACCAGCGTACGGTTCAGATTGGGATGCAGTTGTTAAACGGCATGGCAGATACTACAAAGAATAACCATCAATTGGAACTGAGTACGCAATTACTGGCACAATTAAGGGATTATGAGAATAAGTTTGCAGTTATCGGAAGAAATTAACGACCATACTTATTGTGATATTTGTACATATTATCTAAAAAGCTTGTTGTTGTTTTGGTAATAAAAATATATTTTTTGTTATCGAAACAACTGGCATGTTAATGGTTACGTATATACAAATAAATAAATATGCCCTTTATATCAGCAGTATCAACAATAGACTTCCCTTATAAAACTGAACAGCAAGAAGCTAAAAAACAAGCACTGGAGATGTTTTCTGTAAATTTTCCGGAAGCTAACCGTCTTATTTTCGCGTTTGATAATACCGAAATTATATTTCGCAATTTTTGCCAGCCGCTTAGTTATTACAGCAAGCCAAATACTTTTGAGGAACGTAACGATCAATATATCCGTACTTCACTCGAATATTCAGTCCTTGCGATAGAAGAATGTGTAAAAGAAGCGGGGATTGATAAAAACGACATTACAGACATTTTATTTGTATCCACAACGGGACTTGCCACACCAAGCATAGATGCCCTTATCATTAATAAATTAAAACTGAATCCGCATATAAACCGCATACCTGTATGGGGACTGGGTTGCGGCGGCGGTGTATCGGGCATGGCGAAGGCAAATACTCTGGCAATAGCAAATCCTGACGCTGTTGTGCTGCTTGTGGCTGTTGAGCTTTGCTCATTAACGTTGATAAAAAGCGATTACAGTAAAAGTAATTTTATCGGATCCAGTTTATTTTCGGATGGTGTAGCGGCTTGTATTGTTAAAGGTGATAATTATAACGCAGGTGGCAACGTTAAATATGTAGCTTCGTCAAGTAAGTTATATTATGACTCGCTGGAGGTAATGGGCTGGGATTTTAAAGATACCGGGTTCAATGTATTGTTTTCAAAAGATATCCCAACCTTTATAAATGAACATATCAAAGAAGACATTACCTGCTTTTTAACCAGGCACAAGCTGGGGTTGAGCGATATCAAAAACTTTATTTTCCATCCGGGTGGAAAGAAAGTACTGGATGCTTATAACGATGCCCTGGCTGTTGAAGGTGACTTTCTTCAAAAGACCCGCCAAATAATGAATGATTACGGCAATATGTCCAGCGCTACGGTTTTATATGTTCTGGGAAAATTTATCCGTGAAGGTTTTGAACCCGGCTACGGCTTAATGCTGGCAATGGGGCCGGGTTTTTCGAGCGAAATGGTACTATTAAAAACGGTGTAAGTCCGAAAAGTTAACTATTACTTTCCGGACTTCATGTTTACATTTTACCATGTTCGACGATATAATCAACCATTGTGTTTACATCAACCAACACTTTGCGGCCATCTTTAGGATCTTGTATGTTGATGCCATATTCTTTCTTTAACAACACAATCAGTTCCAGTGAATCTATCGAATCCAATCCCAGTCCATCGCCAAACAGGGGCTCGTCATCCTTAATTTCGTCTGGTGTTAAGGGAGTTAAATTGAGGAACTCTATTATTTGTTTTTTTAGTTGTTGTTTTAATGTTTCTTTTTCCACAAGTAATTAAATTAAATTTTTTCTTCTTAATCCTAAATAAGTAACAAGTTGTATCACAATGGTAATTATAATTAGCAGCGCCAGGTTGCTTAACACATCTTTTAATTTCCCTCCCTGCAGGAATAAGGAATAGTAAGCTTCCAAACACCAGTGCATAGGCGAGAGGTTTGCTGCTGTTTTAAAAAAGCCCTGCATGGCAAAGCTTGGCACCATGAGACCGCCAACAGCGGCCAGAATCACAATAGAAACTGCCCCAAACCCATTTGCTTGTTCCTGCGTGCCGGCAAATACACCAACACAAATAGAGTAGCTTACTGCACACCATCCGCAAACTAACGTGGTCACTGCCAATGCGGTTAAATCAGACGGCAGGTTAAGGGCGGGTAGGTTCATGAAGGGAAACAGCCAGATTCCTATTGAGAAGATTACCAATGCCTGTAACATAGTAACAGCCAGGTAAGTGATCTGTTTTGACAGCAGGCCTACCAGGTAATTGGTGGGCAACGTTTTTAACCTGATAAAACTGCCGCTAACCTTTTCGCGGACCACACTTCCCCCTAATGACATGATCACAAAAAACATGGCAAAAATTGTCCAGGCCGGAACGTTATGCTGTGTGGCGTTGGGGGTTCTTCTGAGGCCGTCTTTTGAAACAGGAACTTCATTGATAACTGTTTTGTTGTTCAGCATCTCATCCTCCAGTTGCTGCGGCAATTGCTTTTCGTTTATTGAATAATATAGAGTCCTTAAAGTTTGCCTGCTTTCAATCATCTGTAGTGCACTTTGAAGTGCTCCTTTGACGGATAGTTGCAGGGATTCCTGCAGCACAGGATTGTAATATATGGTTAGAGGATCAATATCGCCGGCCTTGTTTTTAATGGTATCGCCCTGTAATCCAAAACTGGTTAGCGCTTTACCTGCCGCATTTTTAGACTTTGCTGATACTTTTGCTGAAAAATTAACAGGTATAACAATGCCAAGCATCGCATCATTGTTATGCATAGCGTCGTTTATTTGTTTTTCCGATAAATTTTTAGGCGTTTGTGATACCTTAAACATCCCGATTTTTTCCAATGCGCCTATTAATTCAGCGCTTGATTTTCCAGCATCTTTATTACAGACCAGTATGGATAATTTATTTTTGTTTACCAACTGAAATGTGCTGTTTTGGATGCTTGTTACAACAACAACCAGGATGATGGGCATCACAAACATAAGGGATATGCCTACCTTATCGCGCAGCAGTATCCTTACATCTTTTTTTATTGTTGCCCACAGTTTAAACATCAGTTCCTGTATTCTTTCCCTGTCAAGTTAATAAACAAATCTTCCAGGCTCACATACTGGTGCTCCTTTAACAGGGTATGTATGTTGCCTTCTGTAATAATTTTACCGTCATCAATCATTGCCACCTGTTCGCAAAGTTCCTCGGCCTCACTTAACTGGTGCGATGTGTATATCAGGGTTGTTCCATTATCGTTTAATGTTTTCAGGTAGTTGATGATCGCATGCCTGGTTTGTATATCAACCCCCACGGTTGGCTCATCTAAAAATAGCACCTGTGGTTTATGAATCACACCAATTGCCAGGTTAACGCGCCTTTTCATACCGCCCGAAAATTTTTGCACCTGTTTATCACGCACATCTTCCAGCCCTAAAATATTTAAGAGCTCATCCGTACGACTACTTATTTCCTGTTTATTTAACCCTGACCACGCACCAAAAAACGCTAAATTTTCAGCAGGTGATAACTCCTGGTAAAAAGAGAAATCCTGCGGAACAAAGCCAAATAATTTATTTACAGTTTTGCTCCGTTTACGCATGTCATAACCTAACAAAGTTATGCTCCCTTTATCAACCTGGAGCAAACCTGTCATTAAGTTCATCAGGGTTGTTTTGCCGGCGCCGTTTGGTCCAAACAGGCCAAACCGCTCACCTTTTTTGATCTTTAAATTAAGGTGGGTAAACGACACATCAGGATTATCCGGATATTGGAATTCCATATCAATGATATTTATCGCAAACGGATCGTTTAATGCCATTTTATATTTTTTAATGCTGTAAAAGCATCTCTTTCAACTTCAGCTATCTCCAGTAAATAATCGCCCATCATGTCAAAGTCCTCCTGGCTGCCCAAACGGCCCTTATAAATCCCTGCAGCCTGCACCGCAGCAGTTCGCCATAAATCACCGGATTGGGTAAAAATATTTGAAATATCCATTAGTTCGTCAATAGGATGGTATTGATAAGCTTCCTGTAAAAAGGCGCCGTACACATAACGAAACCCGCCGCCGCCTGTTCCTATTTCTTCCTGCATACGCACTAATTGTGCCAGGTACAAGCCGGCTTGCTTCAGGCCTAATTTATCCCGCCATTTTTTAATTTTATTCCCCGTAAATCTTATACCTTTTACGCCAACAAAAGGAACAATACCTTGCAGCATAATGCGGGTGTTTTTTTCAATGCCACTTTTTATCGCTTTTTTAATTTGTTCATCACTAACCGCTGCCCCGGCTTTTGGATAGTATACCTGCCCGTTTGGTGCGAGCAATCCTCTGGCAAAACGTACCCTTTCCAGCTCGTAACTGCTTAAAGTTGTTGCATGCTCCATTACCGGATCGCTGATCAGGTAATTATCGTCAGTCTTGCCATACACGATCAGATTATGCGCGTTAAAGTGAAAGCGGTATTCTTTCGGAAAATAGGTAAGATAGTAAACACCTA
>JAQNCM010000402.1 GCA_029237615.1 Mucilaginibacter sp. | reverse complement strand
CGAGCACTTTTTTTCCTTTGGCGTTGGAGGCTACTATTTTCCGGTTATCGCGCTGGTCGCAATAGAAACCCGATTTTTGCCCTTCGGCGATATTGATGTTATAGCGGATGCCATTTTCTTTAACTTCCACCCTGTCGGGCGGGTGATTGCCTGCTAAGACAACGTTTTGTGTTTCCAGTCCTTCATGATCGCGCGATGACGCATCGCTTTTATCAAAAATACTTTCCGGATCTAATAAACGCTGCAGTTCATCGATAATCACAGGCAGTAGGTTCTGAATACCCGAGGTGAGCACCTGCACAGCTAAATGACCGGCATATTTATCAACTATTAATCCAGGAAGATAGTCGGATTCACTAAATATCAACCTACAGGTATTTGTATTTCCATCAGCCAAAATATTTGAACGGCTGGCAACAGCTGATGCTACTTTTGAACGGAACCAATTTTCATCAACCTCTAAACTTTCATCCCATTCCAGCAGCCGCACCGCCACCCGCGATTGATCATTATAAAAACCGCAAGCCATAAAACCACCTTTGGCATCAACCAAGCGAACAAGGTCCCCATTTGCCGGCTTGCCTTTAACCTTTTCAATAGCTCCGGAAAATACCCATGGGTGGCGTTGTAACACGGCTTTCTCTTTGCCCTTCTTTAATATAACATCAATCATGAGGCCAAAGGTAGCAAACCGTACTTAAATATTGGCTGAGGTAAAAGAGGGTGAGATGTGTACGATCCCTTGAAGAAATAAGGATGATATTCAAAGTCAACCGGGAGACCAGGGATGAAAATGTAACAGGCTTACGAGTGCTTCGTAAGCCTGTGCGGAATGTTTATTTTATTCCGTAATGATCATTCATCAATTTTTCAAAAAGCCCGTTGGGCAATACTTTTTTTAGCGTAACTGCAATAGTTTGGCCAAATGCGCCAATCAAGTAACGGGGAGAAGGACTGGATGATTCAACAATCTCGCATAATTTTTTGCCTATCACCTCTGGGTTAGCACCTACGCTTTCATCCTTTTCCATACTGGCAACGGCAGTGTTGTATTCCTTTTCCAGCTTTTCATGTTTAATAGGAAAGGGAACTTTCTCACGGCTTTGCGTAAAGTCAGTTTTAAAATCACCAGGATTCAGCACCACTACCTTAACACCTGTGTTACGCAGTTCCATCCGCAGACTTTGCGAATAACCCTCAATTGCATATTTTGATGCACTGTACATGCCCTGGTAGGGTAAACCGAAAAGACCGGCCAGCGAGCTGATATTTACCACTAAACCCTGTCCTGCTTCTATCATTTTTGGCAATACTGCACTGCTCACCCTGATCACACCAAAAAAGTTAACCTCGAATTGCTTTTTAGCACTTTCAACAGGCATTGCATAAGCCGGGCCGGTAACGCCATTACCTGCATTATTTACAAGCACATCAATCTTTCCTTCGGCTTTAATAATTTTATCAATGGCAGCCTTTACAGAAGCATCGTCGGTAACATCCAGTTCAATTGGTTTAAATGACACCGATTTTATGCGTTTCAGATCGCGGGATGACCCATAAACTGTATGGCCTTTAGCCTGCAACGCATTGGCACATGCCAAGCCTATGCCCGATGATGCACCGGTTACTAAAATTACTTTACCCATTATAAATGAAAAATTTAAGTGTTTACTTATTTAAAGTGAGCCATAAAAATGCAATAAATATGGAAGCAAAAAAAATCTTTTTTTAATTACCGGGCTATTGTCACACAAAGAATACCCGGCGGCTACTCTTTCGTGATATCCATGTTTTTCATTGTGAGGCGGTTTAAAGGCAAGCTTTCAGGATATTTGTCGCGGATAAACTTTACCAAGTTCTCACGGATATAACAGCGCAAGTCAAAGGCCTGGGATGAGTCGCGCGCACTTACAAGGGCTCGTATCTCTATACAATCGGTCTTTGTATCCGTTACCTGTATAACTTTTACTCTTTTGTCCCAAAGCTTCGTTTTAGAAAGCAGGCGGTCAAACTCTTCCCTTAAAGCGTCAACCGGTGTGTTATAATCAAGATAGAGAAAAACCGTGCCCAATAGTTCTGAAGTGGTACGCGTCCAGTTTTGAAAGGGTTTGTCGATAAAATAATTGATAGGCAAAATGAGGCGCCGCTGATCCCAGATGTTTAATACTACATAGGTGAGCGTAATATCCTCAACCCTGCCCCATTCACCCTCAACTACCAAAACATCATCAATACGAATGGGTTGCGTAAAAGCGATCTGAAAACCTGCTAATAAATTCCCCAATGATTTTTGTGCCGCGAAACCTATAATAATACCGCCGATACCTACCCCTGTTAGCAGGCCTGCCCCAATTTTACGAACGTTATCAAAACTTAAAAGAATAACAGAAATAGTTATAAATATGACGAGCGTAGTCAGCATCTTCCGGATAAACTGCATTTGCGTACGTATTTTACGTTCTTTCAAATTATCCGTTTTATTAAGGTCATAGGTGTGGTAAACATAATCCTCAAACACTTTTATGGTACTTATCAGCAACACAGCAAACGATACCATCAGTCCTATTTCAACCATGTGACTTAATATGGCATTGTACTGTTTGCTCAATTCCATCAGCGGAATCATCAGGTTAAGCATCAGCAACGGTACAAAATGATTCAGAGGGCCACTGAAATGGGTAATGATGCTACGAAACAGCGAGTAATCGTTATACTTCTTATTATAATTTAATATAGCTTTAATGATAAGTTTTGCAACAAAACCAATTAGTATAGCAAAAATAAAGACTATCAGGTTCCATACCAATGGAGGGATCCTGCCAGACCATGTTTCAATAATCTCTTTCATAGCTGTGTTATGCTGATACAACACAGGGTATTGAATTTTGTTGAATACCTTTTTTAAACTTTAATGGGAGTATCGCTTAACCGCGATAGTAACAGAGTAAGATGAATTAAATTGCTTTCCTGCATGGGCTCGAACCACGATCCTCAGAGCCAGAATCTGATGTGCTACCATTACACCACAGGAAAATAATACCTATAAAATGTATACGCCGGCATTTTTTATACGTCGCAAAAACCCTAAATATTGTGATTAATCGTACTATTTAAATATTTTAAAAATCGCCCCCCAAAACCAGCTTTCTTCTGCTTTAAGCATCGTTTCGAGTGTTTTATCAACGTTTTTAGCCAGCTTATTAATGTCAGTTACCGATTTATGAAAGGTTTTATATTCCGGGTCTTTTTTATCCCCTTTTACATTCGATAATTTGTCCAAAATTTTTATTATTGGGTCCAGTTCTCTTTTACGGCGTTCTTTCGCTACCTGCCTGGCAATATTCCAGGTGTCCTTATCAGCGTAAAAATATTCTTTACGTTCGCCGGCGCGGTGCTGCTTTTCCACCAGGCCCCAGCTAATTAAATCGCGCAGCGTCATGTTTGCGTTTCCACGGGAAATGCTCAGCGTTTCCATAATTTCTTCGGTGGTTAGCGCATCGGGCGTTACCAGCAACAATGCATGCACCTGGGCCATCGTACGGTTTATCCCCCATTCCGAACCTAATTTACCCCACGCTTCAATAAAGCTTTGTTTGGCCTCCGCTAATTCCATTCACAAATATACTTATGTTACTAAACTTTCAAGCTCTTGTGAAAGTTAACCGGCAACAATTTGAGATGATATTACCTGCGGTTATTCAATCAGCACAAAAATCTTTACGGGCCCATGCAATTTCTACTTTAAATTTACCTAATTTTGATTACCAATTATAATTAACCAGGTAATTTCTTTACCAAAATCTTTATTCGTTATGAAAAATCAAAATGTTTCCAGGCGCAGGTTTATCAGCACTGGTATGCTTGCGGCGGCGGGTCTGGCCGTGGCTTCAAAAAGCTCTTTTGCCGGGGCTATTTTCTCAAAGGCAAAACCCAATTCCAAAATAAATGGTATTCAGATCGGGGTGATCACCTATTCATTCAGAAGCATGCCGGGCAGCATTGAGCAAATTTTACAATATTGCATTGATTGCAATATAAATGCAATAGAACTAATGGGCGACGCCGCAGAAACTTATGCCGGAGCCCCAAAACATGATGGCGGAGCTGATTTTAATGAAAGAATGGCTCAATGGCGCGAAAATACCCTTATGGACAGCTTTGTTGCTATACGTAAAATGTATAACGACGCAGGTGTAAACATATATGCCTGGAAACCCAATGCGTTAGGTGCCAAAAATACCGATGGTGAGATCGATTACGCCTTTAATGCCGGGAAAGCACTCGGCTGCAGCCATGTTACTGTTGAATTACCTGATGATGTACAAACCCAGCGTTTAGGCGATATAGCCGAAAAACACAATATGATGGTTGGCTACCATGCCCATTTACAAGCTACGCCAACGTTATGGGATATCGCGCTAAATCAATCTAAACACAATGGCATTAATCTTGACATTGGCCATTATACAGCTGGAACCAGCACCAGTCCGGTTGACTTTATACTAAAGCACCACGACCGTATAACCAGCATGCATTTAAAGGACAGGAAATTTCATGAAGGACCAAATACGCCATGGGGACAGGGAGATACGCCGATTAAAGAAGTATTGCAACTGATGAAGAAGAACAACTATAAATTCCCGGCAACTATTGAATTTGAATATAATATACCAACAGGCTCGGATGCGGTAAAAGAGGTGATAAAGTGCCGCGAATACGCGAAATCGGCTTTGGCTTAGTGCTATCTCCAGACCTTTCGCTTTCTATACCAGTTTAACTGGCGGATTAGGGTATAATAATGAATAATTGTTATACCCTAATCTATTTGTAAGATACCTTTTTTAACCAGTAATTTAACTGACATGCGCAGCAGCCAGATAAGTGCAGCTATAATTGCTATTACAATTATTCCAAAAAATAGGCCTGCCTTAAAAGCATCTTCCATCAATCCGCAGCCTGAAAGACAAACAGCCATGAGCAAACAAAACATAGGCAATATTAACTTTTTCATAATTTTTTTTCTTAAAAATACACTAACAACCAAAATCCCATGTCTTTGTTTTTATCTGATTAAAATTTGGCCGCAAAATAAGCTATAGTTAATATCTTGATTTATACCTTTTTAATAGATTTAATAATTCTTAGCTTTAGCGTACGATCATTTACTAAAAGACCATCATGAAAAATGCCATTTATTTTTTATTTATCACCTGCTGTCTGCTTTCGTGCTCCGCTTCAAAACATCATTCGGCACATGGCTGGATCTCATTATTTGACGGAAAATCGCTTGGTGGCTGGAAAGTAGGCGACAATTCTGAGACCTTTTCGGTAGATAGCGGGATGATCATTGTACATGGCAAAACGGCCCATTTATTTTATGAAGGACCAGTGATGGATCATAATTTTAAGAACTTCGAATTCAAGGCTGATGTAATGACCCACAAAGGCAGCAACTCCGGAATTTATATACATACCGCTTATCAGCAAGGTGGCTGGCCGGCAAAGGGATATGAGGTGCAGGTAAATAACTCTCATACCGACTGGATACGAACAGGCAGCTTGTATAACATTGAAAATATCAGGGAAGTGTACGTGAAAGATAATGAGTGGTTTACTATGTATATAACCGTACAGGACAAGCGGGTTACCGTTAAATTAAACGACAAGCTGGTGCTGGATTACACCGAGCCCGATAATGTACAGCGGAAAAAAGGTGATGAGCAACGTGTGCTTTCCAGCGGTACCTTCGCTTTACAGGGCCATGATCCAAACAGCCTTACCTATTTTAAGAACATCATGGTGAAACCATTGCCGTAAGAAAGCACAATAATTCATGATGGTGGCGGATAGTAAATTTTTATCCACCCTATCCACTTTTATCCATCCTGTTTTTTTAATTACTTTATATTCAAGCAATTAACCTATTCTGCCTGGATACTACTGCTATTATCCTGGCAAAGCTGAAAGCCGTTGCCTGTTTCAGAAACGAGTGACACAAATGATTCATTTATCATAACTTGCGCGAACCTCATCAATAAATAACGAAGTCCTCCCCTTGTTGATGGACATGGTGATCCTTTTAACAAGCATCAGGTTCCTTACGCAAGAGAAGCCTTTGCTCTCTTGCCCAGCTCCTCATCCGCGGGAGATGGGCGAGATATCACTAAACTTCAATATCCAATAGTCTGGAGCCATGAACAATACGAATGATGTCGATATGCTGTTCATCAACAATTTTGTAAATGATACGGTATTTATTGAGCAGCAATTCCCTGAGTGATTTATTTTTTATCTCAGGAACAAGTTTGCCTGATGTTGGGTAATTATATAATTGATCTATCCTGTCGAAAATCTTATTGATAAACCTTCTTGCCATTAATGGAGAATCCTGCGATATGTAATTTTCACTATCCTCCAGATCGTTATAAGCTGATTCTGTAATAACAATGGTTACTTGCTCCACTTATCAAAAAACTTTACACGGGCTGTATTGTCTGTCTTATCTGTCTTGTTCTGTTACAAACAAGACAGCGGGACAAGCAAGACAGTCAATCGCATAAAAAAAGCCCGCTATTTTATTAGCAGGCCTATATTTTTTGGATTGAATCGGATTAAGTCGCTTTACTAACCTAATCAACCAGTCACTTAATCAACTTATTTAGTAACGTACATAACTTCCTTTACCGCTTTTATAACGCGTTCAGGGTTTGGCAGGTATTCCGCAATCAGTGTTGGTGCGTAAGGCAATGGAACATCACCGCCCATTATGCGCAGTACAGGGGCATCTAAATAATCAAACGCATCTTTCTGTACTTTAAATGCAACTTCGGTAGCTATAGAGCCCAAAGGCCAGCTTTCTTCAACTATTACCAGGCGGTTAGTTTTTTTAACGGATGCAATTACGGTTTCGTAATCAATCGGGCGTACAGTACGCAGGTCTATTACTTCTGCATGGATGCCTTCTTTTTCCAGTTCAGCAGCAGCGGCGTTAACCACTTTCATTATCTTTCCAAAACCAACCAGGGTAACGTCGGTTCCTTGTTTGGT
>JAQNCM010000397.1 GCA_029237615.1 Mucilaginibacter sp. | reverse complement strand
TTTAATTCTATTGATCATTCCATGCGAAATACTGCTTATAAAATCAACATTAGCGAGCAAGTGCTTTTCCAGCTTATAAAGTGTATCAACCAACTTCGTTCTCGTTATCATATGCAAATTATGGGCGGCTTCAATTTGCAGATCCTGAATATGATAAACAAGTTTCCCTCCCAAACGATTTCTTAATTTTAATCCCAAATAGCCAAGGTGAAACGGAGGAGCCACGGTTATTATCAGATCATATTTTTTTTTCCTAAGTATTAATAACCAAACTACCCACGACATAGAAACCCAATATGACATATCTTGAATCATTCTTCTTTTGCCTGTTGGCTTAGCGGGAACGTAAGAAGGGCAACGATAAATGGTTAAGGAGCTATTGTTTTCGGGATAATTGACCACTTCTTTTTTATACCATCTGTTTTTATACGGCGCCTGCACCTTCCAGAAAGGATAATAAGGATAAGTGGTGATAACGGTGCAATCATATCCATTTTTAGCAAACCATTCCATCATTTCGCCATTATACTTTCCTATACCGGTTGGTTCAGGCGAGAAGTTATGACTGATCAGGAGTATAGTTTTATTTGCCATTTAATATTATTATGAATTAAAAATCCTCAAATTTAATTAAACTGAGGATTTTGAAGTATCCGACTTACCTTCCAATTTGGATGACTAAATACTTCCTTCAAAATTATTTAATGATAATATATTGTCTCTTATAATAATTTATCCCTCGAAAAATACGCAAAAACCATGAAAAAGTCAGCAGAAATAATTTAAACCTATTAATTTTGCTTTTAAGATTAGTAAATTAAAACAGCGTTAAAAATTTAGTCATAGTTCTCAGGCTAATGATTCAAGCCTTAACTATACCGTTTCATCCTGTATACACCAACTGTTCAAAATAAGTGACAATTTGGCTAACCAAACAACCTACTTTGGTATAAGATAATTTGTCATTTAAGTTATTTTCAACAATTGAAAAAATTAATTTGGCACACCATTTAGGGTTAATCTTGAGGAGGAAAACATTCTTTAAACTATCATTTACACCATTTACCTATTGTTCTACTTTCATTTTCTGTCATTTAAAAGGGATTATCTGGCTGATTCTTCTTTAATTTTGCAATAAATCTGGGTAAAATATGACATTTTAAGAATTGCAAAAACAAATCCCCGTGCTCCGTCTTTAAACCCTCCTAACAAAAAAAAGCTGCCTAAAAAATAAATTGGGCCTATAAATATGCTACGCATTAAACGATACTTTAATCGTTGCTTCCAGGTCCAGTTATATACTTCGATCTCATTAATAAGCTTTAGATATCTAAAAGCTTCCCAGCTTGAATATTCGTTATGTTTAGTGACATAATGTGATATCCCGCGAAAATCCTGATGATCTATTTTGCTTTTAATAATGCCCGCTTTACCTTTAATTACAGGATGTTCATGTATCTCCATATCCAGTTTACTCCATTGTTCTTCATCAATACGTTCGTATTCGCCCGCCCCTGGTTTAAAAAGAGCAAGTTTTCGCAAAGGATAGCCACCCTTCAATTGTTTCCCAAGAAAATAAATAGAATAATTGAGCCAATACCCAGAATAATGATCGTCTTTGAGCGCTTCAGTAAGTTCTGCTTTAAATTCCGGCGTAAGGTATTCGTCGGCATCTAAAAACAATACCCATTTAGTATCTGGCCGGTGATCTTGTAAAAACCAATTACGTTTTTTGGGGAACTTTCCGTTCCACTTAAATTTAATTACTTCAACTCCATATTTGTCAGCAATCATTGAAGTATTATCTGTACTTCCTGAATCAATGATCACAATTTTTTTTACAAAACCAACACCAATTGCGTTAAGACATTTGGCTAAATTTTTCTCCTCATTATAAACAGGAATAGCAATGGTTATATCAAGCATAAAACACAAGATCAAACAAAACGCGCATCATAAATTCGCTAAGGTCAACTATTAAATTATTTTCAAACGGATATTATTTTAAACATCCAGAGGACTAATTGGTATTGTTATCTGACATTTTTCTTTCCTTTAATGGCTTACATGGATGCCCGGCACAAATCATCCACGCAGGCATATTCTTGGTAACAACAGATCTTGCTCCAATTACACATCCGTCAGCAATGGTAATACCGGGATGTATAAATGCGTCTGCAGCAATCCACACATGATCACCAATATGAATCGGCATTGTTAACAGCGGAAAACCCTTTTTCGTGTAATCGTGCGTTCCTGTACAAATGTAAGCTCCCTGGGATATTGTAGTTCTTTTTCCAATAATAATTTTACCTTGCGAATAAAGAACAGCGCCGCTTGCAATTCCACACTCATCCATCAACGTTAAATTCCACGGAGCCCAAATTTTAACACCGGGATAGATATGCACCCTCTTGCCGGTTTTTGCACCAAAGCACCTGAGTAAAAATGAACGCCATAAAAAAAATGGCTTTGGAGAATATTTAAAAAAGACTACATAGGTAAAGGACCATACAACACGTAGTAAACGATTAGAGAGTGAAAATGAAGGGCCTTTAAACGTATCTTGATTAATCATTTACAAATAAACATGAAAATAAATAGTACTATAATGTAATTAATGCCTTATCATCTAAATTACTATAATATCATCATTTAATAGCAAATTTAAATAATCTTTAAAATTCTATGGTAGCTTACGTGCAATACTTATTAACAAAGAAAACAAGTCGATAATATTTACCTGTGTTTCAATACCGTATTTCTATATACCACATACTTGATTCAAAATAATATGGCTATATTGGCTCAACGTTGAAATTTATTAAACAGCAATAGATGGCATGTGTTATATTTTTTAATAAAAAAGTCTTGTATGAGATTTATAGAAACGATTTATTTTTTTAAAACTAAATATGAATATAATTTCACTTTTAAGATATATTACGTCTCATCCGTTAAATAAAAAAAATAAAATAAAGGCGATTTTACGTTTTATAAAGTGGCAAATAAATACCAAGCTTAATCCATTCCCTGTTATTTATCAATTTACGGATAAATCAAAATTGATTATTCAAAAAGGCATGACCGGTGCAACACAAAATCTCTATTGCGGTCTTCAGGAATTTAATGAAATGGCTTTTACTATTCATTTCTTAAGGCAAGAAGACTGTTTTGCTGATATAGGTGCTAATATCGGAAGTTATACGGTTTTGGCGAGCGCACACGTTAAAGCCAGAAGTATATCTTTAGAACCGGTCCCGGCTACGTTTAACCATTTGGTCAATAATATTTCGATTAATAAGATTCAAGAGTTAGTTAGCGTATATAATATGGCCGCTGGCTCACAAAAAGGCACCATTAATTTCACCAGTTCACTTGATACGATGAACCATGTGGCTGAAGAAACAGATTTAGACATAATTGAAGTTCCGGTTATCACTATCGATGAAATCTTAATTGATAAAAAAATGCCGATTTTATTTAAAATCGATGTCGAAGGCTTTGAAACAGAGGTTATTAATGGCGCATCGAAGTCGCTTCAAAATGAGGAATTAAAAGCGATTATTATTGAACTTAATGGATCAGGCTCACGATATGGTTATAACGAAAGCGAAATACACGATAAATTAATAAGTTTAAACTTTAAGCCATTTCAGTACGATCCAATGAAAAGAACAATTAATCCTCTACAATCTTTTGGAACGCATAATACCATATATATTCGAGATACAGACTTTGTAAAGCACAGGCTGCTAACATCCCAACAATTTAATGTACTAAACCACAAAATTTAAACGGCTTAATGAAATAGTGCAGCGCTGTTAAGTGTTTGTCCACCGAAGCAAATGCCTATTTATTTATTGAGTGCTTCAACAAGTTTTTTTGTGCTGTTAACTATATTAAAACTTTCTTCATAAACTGCTTTTGCGTTTTCTCCCATCTGCTTTTTTTCCTCTACCGGTAGCTCAACCCAACTTTCCAAAAGCTGTCGGATTCCACCCAATGTATCCTGAGCCACAAGTCCTCCTCCTTTGGTCTCAATCTCTTTGTAAATGTTAACCTGGTTTGATATGAGCACAGGTTTGCCGCAGGCCAGCGCCTCGACTACTGCAATTCCAAAGTTTTCCTGGTGACTTGGTAAAATAAACGCGTCGCTGGCGTAAAAAGCACCCCATTTAATGTTGCCGGATAACATACCTGAAAAGAAAACGTGATTCTCCAGCTTATGTTCACGAACAAATTTTTGCATTTTTTTCCCATAAACAGTTTCTATACCCGGTCCTGCGATAACAAGCTTGGGCAGGTTCGTTGTTGGTTTCTTTGTCTGAATGTTATTATACGCTTTTAATAACAAATCAATTCCTTTCTTTTCATGAATTCGGCTGAGGTATAAAATAAAATTATTACCTTTTAATTGAGGAAATTTTTCTAAAAACAAATCATTCATCAATTGCTTAAATGCAGGTGGTGGCTGTATGCCATAACCAACATTGATTTCTTTTTTTGGACAATACGGATAAAAGGATTCCCTGGCTAGCATTAGTTCGGATTCACAAGTGAATAAAATGCCATCAGCGTTAGATATCAATTGATTTTCTATCAGTGACCAATATATGTAATTTCTTATAGCCTTTATTCGCCTTGATGGAGCCTTTTGGAAGTACGGATCAAGCATGCCATGCGGCATTATAAAAAATTTCGGTAGCTTTATTTCATCCTGTTTGGATTTTGATTGCTTTAACTTATTTAAAGTTTTATTTAAAGCAAATCCCGGATAAAGCCATAGGCCACTAAGGATAACAAAATCAAAACGGCTTAGGTTTTTCTCAAGCCAGGGAACTAGCTTTGCAGAATAACGCCACCTACCTATAGGAGGTCCAAGTGCTTCTATGTGAAAAGAGTCGTCCTTCAAAAAAGGCTCGTCCGGATCGTCAAGACTAACCACCTCACGGTTTATGCCCAACTTCGCTATTTCCGGTGCAGCGTTTCTGATTCCCTCACAAGGGCCACCACTTTTCGGATTCATGCTTCCAATGAGGTGGAGTAAATTCATTATTTTTTTATTATTTGGTTTATAATTTAAAAGTATAATCGCTCGTTAAACAATTATATTACTGATATCCCGTCAATCTGATCTGGCTAAATTAATATTTATCTTGATGATCAGTTTATTTATTTAAAGCAACTTCAATTAAGTACAGGTATCGGAATTCCGCCATACCCATTAAAATGAACTGCATGCGCGTTTAAAAATCATTGGAATTGTTTTATTATTTACTTTAATTGCGTTTACATTTTTTTGAAGCAGCCAGCTATTTAAATTTTGGTTGAGCAATTTCTTCATATACCTCATAATACATATTGGCTATTTTATTAGCTTCAAATCTGAGTTTGTTTAACCTCCCGTTATTTATTAACTCCTCTCTAAATGAGTCGTCATTAATAATTTTCATAATCCCGGTGCGGATAGCTTCTATACTATATGGATCCACCAGACAAGCCGAATTTAAGGCTACCTCAGGCATGGATGATATATTACTTGTAATTACTGCTCTTTCTACCGCATTTGCCTCCACTATTGGCATTCCAAATCCCTCAAAAGTCGAAATAAATGCTAAAATATCACATTCCACATATTTCTCTAAAAGTCTTTCATTTGATATATTATATTCATTGCTATAGTCAATCCGGTTTTCTTTTAAGGCCAACAAATATTCGTCAGATAACTTTCCAACAATGGTTAAATTACAGGATATTCCGTTTAGTGCCGAAATCAGCCTTAACAAGTTTTTATTATAACCGGTACCAATGTGCAAAATAACTGGCTTTTCTTTATTAAATATCTTCGGTACCGGTTGGTAAATATCATTTATCGCTACCGGAATAACACGAATATTTTGAGGACTAATGCCCGTATATTTGACGATTTCCTGTTTTGTACCTTCAGATATCGCGGTGATAATTTTAGCCCTGCCTACAGGCGCCGAAAGATACAACCACTTAACAATCAATTGAGATAAGCCCGATTTCCTAAACATCATCCCACAATCTAAAACAGTTAATACCACCCGGTTTCTTCGCATTAAAAGGTTTAAAAAATGCGTCTCTCCGGTAATATGATTCACAACAGGTCCCTGGCGAAAGGAGGCCTCTATAATATTTATGAACTTGCTCAGGTATCCGTCATTATGACATTTGGATATATATACATTAGCTTCGATTTTATCGCACAATCTTTTTCTAACGTCTTCAAAAATGTGTTCGAGACTGAAACTAAAACCAGCGCGGGGTTTTCTCTGAAAAAAATTTACTTTAATTTTATTTCTTTTTGTCATTACGAATCTCTTCTTCAATTAAAATTTTTAACACATCAAAAAACGACATTTCGTATATCCAGCCTAGCTCATTTCTGGCTTTAATATTATCGCCATACATATCCGCTATTTCGGTAGGTCTGAATAGTTTTTCATTTATTTTTAAATGATGTAATGGAATGTTTAAGTAATCAAATATATATTCTATTATCGAGCGGAGTGATACAGACTTATTGGAACAAATTAAGAAATCGTCGGCTGTATCATGCTGCAGCATTAAGTACATCGCTTCTACATACTTTGGCGCCCATCCAAAATCTCTTTTAATATCTATATTACCAACCTCTAAAGTTTTAGCTTCGCCTTTATATATTTTTATAGCTTGTAATATTACTTTTTTAACAAAAAAGTTATCACTCCGTAAATAAGATTCATGGTTAAATAAAAAGCCGCTGCAACAAAATAAACCGTATGACTCTCTATAATTTTTCGTTATCCAGTGTGCAGACGCTTTTGAAATACTATAAGGGCTTATCGGGTTTATTCGGGATGTTTCTTTTATGGGTAAGGTGGCATGCCCAAATACTTCACTGCTGGTTGCCTGGTAAAATCGGCAATCAGGATTTGTTATTCTTATTGCCTCAAGAATATTTAAAACTGAGGTTATATTAAAATTTATCGTTCCAATGGGCTGTGTAAAAGACAATGATACGGAACTCTGGGCTGCAAGATTATATATTTCGCTAGGTTCGTATTCTTTAATAATCTTCATCACATGTGTAATGTCCATCAAATCACATTCTACTATTTCTACGTTATCTACAATTCCTAAATATTCAAGCCCGGTAACATTTCCATGAGAATAACTTCTTACAAGTCCTATAACTTTATACCCTTTGTTTATCAGTAGTTCCGCAAGGTATGCTCCGTCCTGACCAGTAATTCCTGTTACTAATGCTGTTTTATTCATGATTATTTAGGTTCATTTATTGATACGATATTTAGTCAGCTATCTCAACAAGTTAAAGATAACTTAAGTTTCGGTTTAGATCATTGTCTTTTAAAATATCTAACAACAAGCATCAGCTAAAGCTAACGCCCGGTACTATTTAACTCGTTTATAAAAGCTTCAGCTGTTGCTTGAATTGAATATGATTTAAGATTTTGTTTCGCCCAATTAAAGTCGGTGGGAAATTTACTAAGGTTATTTATATTGTCAGCCAGATCTTTTTCATTACCAACTTCAAACACCCGAAATCGCTCCCAATTTTTAAAATCAGCTCCGCAGCCAACTGCATCGCTCACAGCAACGCTACACCCTGCCTGCATAGCTTCGTTAACTACGAGTCCCCAGGTTTCTCCCATTTTTCGCGACGGCAACACCATAACATCCATAGCCAGGTAATGCGCGGCTAATTGGGATTGATTTACAAAGCCGGCGAAAAAACACTTAACATTATATTGTTTTAAAACATCGTCAGCTAATTTTTTTAAATCATCTTCAAGCGGGCCGCTTCCTAAAAAATACAAATATGTGTTGTTAAGTAACTTAGCCGGAAGATATTTAAGCATATTGAAAAGTATTTCAGGATTCTTTTTATTGATCAACTTTCCTGAAAAACCCACTGTAAACCCGTTAACGCTAATACCAGCCTTTAAACGCGCCTCATTTCTCAATTTCAATTTATCCGCCTCACTCATCTCGCTGAAACGATCAATGGTACCGTAGCGGGCTGGTTTGAGGGTTGATGGCGATACACCATTTTTTAAATAATGGATTTTATTTAACTCACCAATAAAAAAAATGCGACTAAATCCGACATATGCAGCTTTGTAAATTAAAGAGCGAATGACCGATTTTGATTTTGACCTGCTTACCGCGTCATCCTGAGTTTCGCAACGGAGCCAAACCGGGATTCCACCGGCACGGCCCCGGAGATATGCAACCAAATCAAAACGGTAATTAAGCCCGGTAAGTAAAATTGCGGATGGTTTTATTTTTTCTATTGCATCGCTTACCCCCTTCCCGGTTATTGATCCCCAGCCCGAGAGTGGCACGCCATTTTCACAATTTAGTATTGTGTTTTCATACCCGGTTAACATAGGCTCGTCCCAGGCAAAAGTAAGCCCGAAGCCCTCATCTGTATGGCCGCGTACCGAACAATCAGAGGCATAAACTACATGTACACTACCGGGGCTAATTTGTTCCATTGCCTTCCAGATAGGTACCCGGTATTGTACCGGATGTGAATCAAAAACTAATAGCTTTATACCCATAATTAATTTTTGATGCATTCTTTTTCTTAAATTTCATTTACAGCCAATGTCATACGATACAAATAATTTTTGTAACCTTTTTTATAATTTTTTTTTATTTAATATTAGGTACTGAACTTATAAATTTTCCCGGCACTTTACTACTATTTATTGATGCCAATATTAAACCACCCGCAAGCGTGCTGAATCCCAAGGCTGTTGGTTGTGCCCACTCTCCTTGTGGTATAATTAAAATACCGAACGCCAGCAAACTCCATGGCAGCATATCCTGCCTGTTTAATTTTTTTACACTGGCTATAATTATGTTAGCACTGAAAGCCACCCGGATAAATACCACTAAAAAGCCTATAAAAGGACCCAACTCTCCTATTATCCTGCCCCAGTCACCTTCGCCTAAGCTACGACCTGATTGTCCTGTTAGTAAAACACCGGCGAATGCTGAGCCATAACCCAGCCCATACCCTAACAGGGGAAGCGTCTCCGTATTAAAAAGCGCACTTATTATACCTCCCAGGTATCTATCTAATAACACGCTCTTTACTCCACCTTCATATTCGTTTGCACCGGTAAAACGGGCAGTAAAAGCAGCTGTGGCCGTATCTAATATGGAGAGCCGGCTTAAAATCAGTAAGACTAATATCCCTACAGCTAACGTAATTATCATTTTTTTTAAGTATTGGGGCTTTCGCAGGGAAGCAATAAAGGCAAAAGCCAAGGCCATTAACACCTCGAAAAATAATGTACGGCTTATTGAAAAAGGAACAGATAACAATACCGCAAGAGTTGCAACAATAAGTATAAACTTATTAATGCGGCCTGGATTTAACCAAAAATAAAAAACCAATGCTGCGGCAAAACCAAAAAACGATGTTGTACCATTGGTAAAAGAAAAGGTAGCCGGAGGACGGAAATAGCCGTTAGCCCCGCTAAAGCCCCCTCCAACATTATCTCCAATGCCTTTATTCACAAAAGCAGTTTGCGGACTATAAAACTGCATAATAATAAGCACTGCCATTGGGATTGCTATCAAAACGGTAGCCTTACACATTTTAACAACGTCTTCACGAGTAAAAACATTCCCTATTACAAACATGAATGGAAAATGAATTACCAAAACACGTAACCCAAATAAAGCGACATATATGTTTCCATGTCCGAAAAATACGGCAGTAAAAAAACTTATTACACCAATTAAAACCATCGAAAAAATGTAATAATTTGAACGTATTAACCCACGTTTGAAGCACAGAAATATTAGCCATAAAGCTACAGGGTCACGTATAATAAGTAAGGGAGAGGCTAATCCGGGAAGAACCCATTTTCTTAAGCCACCTTCAAACAAGAGTAAGAGGAAATAAATCCATATCCCCGTTTTAATATCCCTATTTGCGTTATCGTTATTTTGAAGTAAAGTAGTATTACCAACTATTGAATTGTGGTTAATAAATTTAGAATGATTTTCTACTTGAGTAAAACGCATTAAATAACTTCAATAATTGAAAACAAATATAGGTAATATAGAAAATAATGCTTTTAATAATATCAGCTAATTGGCATACTTTATTCAATTTACAATATCTTAGCAACTGCAGCTGCTATTTCACTTTCATATATCTCCCAGGGCCTTAAGCTGGCAGTTTGCATTGCCTCTTTACCTGCCCTGGCAATTAACCCTGGTGAATACAGTATATTTTCAATAGCTGATATTAAAGCTTCCGTTGATCCTGCTTCAATAAGCCAGCCGTTTTTTCCATTTTCAATCAAGTCTGGACCTGCAGTACGATCTGTGGTAATCACCGGAGTTCCCTGAGACATTGCTTCAGTGATAACCAAACCGAAGCCCTCAAACAACGATGGAAAAACCAAAACATCGTGCGCCCGCATTAATTCAAGTACGTCATTATGCGAAAGCGAGGGTATCCATGTGTGCTTTGCAAGAGCTGAGTTAAGTGCCGTACAATTGTTATTTCTTTTGGTGCCTACTAATGTTAATTCAACATGATCTTTTAATTTTTCGACGGCGGCAAAAAGATTCGCAATCCCTTTACGCTGTGAAAGGCTCCCTACATAAAGAAGCTTTAAAGCTGATCCCTTTTTAACTACAGCGTATTGTCTGGCATTTTCGGTTACGGTTGGAAAACCATAAGGTATTATACTGACCGGTGGTAGTTTACCAGGATAATCTTTTATGGTGCTGGCTGTGAAAGTACTTGCCACAAATACGTGATCGGCCAGTTTAATTTCGTTTTCT
>JAQNCM010000360.1 GCA_029237615.1 Mucilaginibacter sp. | reverse complement strand
CTTGTACAAATCAAATTTTGAGATAAGCATAGTGATTGAAATTAAATTTTACTTAATAACGAAATCTAAATATTAAATATTGCTAATTTATTGCAACATTGTAACATTTAGCATTATATCAATCAATCACAAAAAAAATTATATGCTTTATTATTTATAAGATGAGTTTATTATAATATTTACAATTAATGCAACCTTGTGGATTTAAAATTACCACTTATCGGGCACGGTTTTCTTTATAGCCTCCGCTTTTTTGGGTGAAGGCTGCTTAACGAGGTATTGTTTTAAATTTTCACCAAATTGTTTACAAAAAGCACCTGTTTCATTAAGGTAGCCATCAACGTCTTTTTTATCAAACTTAGTTAATGCCTTTTCCAAAGGAATTTCAACTCCCATTTGAGGGACAAAGTCCCCGTATCGGTCACGCTTGTAAGGTGTAAACGTAAATCCCGTTAACCAATACCTGTACTTTTTATCTTTAAACTCAATATTGAGCAGGTAATTAACCGCTCCTTTTTCATGTTTTAAAATCGATAAGCCACCATAAGTCAGGAATTCGCCATGGCCATTCAAATCATTTGCGTCATTTGTGTTTATTTTGAATTTGGGATAATTCCTTTTTAAAAAATTCAAAGTCTTATTATGAAGCGTGTCTGCCAGCATTTCGGGTAGTTCAACCACCTGGTAATAAATGTATTTATTGTGTTCGTCAAAAGATAACAATTCGCTTTGGGCGATAGAAGCCTTGGCAAAAATGACGCAAACTATAACGGATAAAATTAGTTTCATGCTATAAAGATAAAAGCCGCACTGATAAATCAGTACGGCTTTTAAATAATTTTAAATAATTGTTATTAAGATTTAGTTAGAAGGCATAAACGGCTGCAAGTACAAATTGCGATGCAGAAGTTGTATACGCACTGCTGCTATTTGTAAACATGTCACTCTTGGAGCTATTGTCAAACCTTATTTCCGGAATAATTGTTAAAGGGCCTGCCTTGATGTTGGCAGTAAAAGTTATACCTGTAACATTTTCACCCGGAGCAGGGCCTGCTGTTAAATAAGTGCCCGCTTTGGTTTTAAAATACTCACCCCTTAAACCTAATGTAACCACCTTTGATACGGCTAACTGAGGATATAAAGCAACGCCGGTAAATCCGCCGGTACTGTTTGGAGCTGAAAAGTCAGCTGCATTTAATCCCAGTTTAAACGCATCAGTAATTTGATAAGCGGTTGTTAGATCAACTTCAGTACCTGATGAAGGACCGGTTGCAAGGTTGATGTAAGCAGTCCAGTTTTTAACAGGAGTTATAGTCAATTGTGCTCCGAAAGTATTCACTTTACCTGCTGACTGGTAAACATTCCAGTAATCATTAAATATACCTGCCATTAAACTCACCTTGTCCGAAAAAGCATAAGTAGCTTTAAAACCTGCATTTTGGAACGGCCCGTTGGTGAACAAATAAGAAGTAGAATAATTAAAATTCGCTGCCGGACTTATTACTTCATATCCAATATATGTTGCCATATAACCCATGCTAAGGTTAAATTTTGGTGTAACGTTATAAGATACATATAAATTTTGAATATGGTAGCTGGAATAAGTTGTTCCTGTTTGTGTAGTATTTGGATAAGGAACTGATCCCGGATTGGCATTAGGGATAGATTGATACTGTCCTCTCGGGCCAAATGATATTTCGCCAACAAACGATGCATTGCCTACTGTTTTCTTTAGTCCCAAGTCTATCATTCCGATAGAAATGGAGTTATGTTCGTTGGCAAAGCTTGTCGGGAAATTATTATGTCCTGAAAAATCATACTTGTAATAAGTATCCACTGATCCTGAAAAAACTAACGGCGGATCAGGAACCGGAGCTGCGGGTGCTGCCGCTGCAGCAGCTTTACCAGTGTCGGCCGGCATTGTAGTTGCTGCTTGCGCATTAAAAGTTAAAACTGAAGCTGCAAGTAAGCACGCGGAAAAAACTATTTTTTTCATAATAAATAATTAATTGATTGAGGTATAGTAAGTTTGGTTTGATTGATTTGTAAAAGTTGAAACATAGTAATCTCCTTATGAACTAAAATAGGTTCATTTCAGTAGTTTTTTTAAATTTCCAATTAAAATAAAGAAACCCTTGTGCGATTGATTTTGTACGGATGGTAATTAGAAATTAACCAATCGCACAAGGGATGTAATATAATGTTAAGCGGTTACTTTGCCATCTTTTTCAAAAAGGCCGCTTAAACTAACATCACCGTCATCATAGTCGTAAGCTATAGCGCCGTGATCAAACATATCTAAGCCACCAGGGCCTGTTTCACCATGGGCTTCAACACGCAGCTTCCATGGATGAGGTAAAAACATGATTAGTTTCATCATTACAAAGGTAATTACAAATACAGCTATAGCGATTGTAAAAGTACCAATGGCCTGGGCTTTTAATATGCTCGCATCGCCGCCGTAAAATAAACCTTTTACAATGTTAGGTGCAGAATTATCAGCGCCATAAGGACCGGTAATACCATATTGGCCCGAAGCAAATAAGCCTAAAGAAAGGGTTCCCCATATACCTGCCATGCCATGCACCGGTACAGCGCCAATCGGGTCATCAATACGTAAATATTCAAGCAATTTAACACCGCCAAATACCACGAAACCAGCTACGCCGCCAAGTAAGGTTGCACCCAGCGGGCTAACCCAGTAACAAGGGCAGGTAACAGCAACCAAACCAGCAAGGAAACCATTAACGGTAAAGCCCAGGTCAAATTTACCTTTGGTTGATCCCCACCATAATGCCGCCATCATAGCAGTAAAACCACCACCGCAGGCAGCAAGTGTTGTATTGGTAGCAACACGACCGATACCCTGGATATCCATTCCGGATAAAGTACTGCCCGGGTTAAAGCCATACCATCCGAACCATAATATGAAACCACCGACAGCTGCCATTGGCAAATTATGACCCGGAGGCATACCACCACCGTCGCGGGCGAACACACGACCTATACGCGGCCCCAAAACTATCGCTCCGGCAAGCGACGCCATACCACCAATAGTATGTACTACGGTTGAACCTGCAAAGTCACGGAAACCTTGTCCTAAACTGATATAAAAGTGATGCGCACTGCCTGCAACATCAGCGGCTCCCATTGTAGCAAGCCATCCATCAGGACCCCAGGCCCAGTGACCTACTATAGGGTAAATAAAACCTGTAATACCAATACTATAAAGAATATCACCACGGAAACCGGTGCGTCCGATCATAGCGCCTGAAACAATGGTTGAGCAGGTATCAGCAAAAGCATACTGGAATATCCAGTGTGCAATTACAGGAACTCCTGTACCCGGATAAAGATCAGGGGTATTTTGAAGGAAAAACCAATGCGTGCCAATAAAAGGCGTTCCGGTACTAAACATAAACGCATAACCAATGGCATAAAATAGGATACCGCAAAGGCAGGTATCAAAAATACACTCCATTAATACGTTTACTGTTTCGCGTTTACGCGCAAAACCAACTTCGAGCATCACGAAACCTGCCTGCATTGCAAACACAAGGAATGCAGCTACCAGCGTCCAAACGGTATCAATTGCATTCATCGAGTCTTTGGCAGAGCTGAGCAAAGATTTTTCCAGTGCTGATGTATCTGCTTTTGCGGCTACAGCAGCGGCTGCATGTGCAGATGTACCCAAAAATCCCGGTAAAGTAAAAATAGCCAATACGACAAGCCCTAAGCCTATCATTTTTCCCGAAAAAATGGTTGCGCCAAGCGCCCATTTCTCCCGTGTCAGTTGTCGGACTGAACTGAGTAAGTTGAACTTTGTAACGTGTACTTTCATTGTTTGTTTAGTTTAATTTAGTTTGATTGATATTATAAAGGTGAATAAGTGCAAAGGACAAATATCTAAGCTAAGAGCACTGGGGTTATTTCGATTTTTTTATGAAAAATTTAATAATTCCTTGCTTTTTATAAATATTTCTATGAAAATATGGATGAAAATTGATAAAAACAAATTACGTATCAATAAATTAACATAAAAATTACAACTTTTATGAAAATAGCAAAAAAACATCTAAAAGCAACCTTTTTTTTGAATTTTTTATAATGTTAAAAGATTATGCCCGATTTAAACATTCGTTTTAATACATAATTCGTCATTTTTTTTACCTGATAGCTATTTTGGCATTATTTTTATCAAAAACTATAGAGAAAATGCTTATAAACCTTACTTTATTATACAAAAACGGAAATAAAGCCTTAAATATTGATTATATTAAGCTAATTTTTAAAAAAATGAATAACTTATTATATTTATTTTAAAAACTATGCATATAATAAAGGATAGTTATATTTTTGATGATAATCCTTTTTTAAATTCAATCTATGGCTAATATCCGATTTCAAGCGCTGCAGGCTGTACTAACAAGGTCAATCCCTGAAGTGAAAATACCTTCTCCTAAAATCTCAGATTTCTTTGGCGCAAATGTTTTTGATAAAACAAAAATGAAAGAATACCTTTCTACCGAAGCCTTCCAGGGCATTGTCAACTCGGTAGAAAAAGGTGAACCTATTCCCCGTGATCTTGCAGAGCAGGTGGCATCTGCCATGAAATCATGGGCAATGAGCAAAGGTGCTACCCATTATACACATTGGTTTCAGCCGCTTACCGGATCAACAGCCGAAAAGCATGATGCTTTTTTTGAACCCACCGGAGATGGCGGCGCGATAGAACGATTTTCTGGCGATGCTTTAGCTCAACAGGAGCCCGATGCATCAAGTTTCCCCAGCGGAGGAATACGTAATACCTTCGAGGCCCGGGGCTATACCGCATGGGATCCTTCGTCGCCGGCGTTTATCATGGCGCGCACGCTATGTATACCAACGGTGTTTGTTTCGTACACCGGCGAAGCACTTGACTACAAAGTACCTTTATTAAAGGCATTAAATGCATTGGATAAAGCAGCTGTTGATGTATGCCATTATTTTGACAAAAGCGTTGAAAAAGTAAACGCTTCGTTAGGCATTGAGCAGGAATATTTTTTGGTAGACATAGCTTTGTTTAATGCAAGGCCTGATCTGTATTTAACCGGCCGTACCCTTTTTGGGCACATATCTGCAAAAAACCAGCAACTGGAAGATCATTATTTCGGATCAATACCCGAACGGGTTTACGCGTTTATGCAGGATATGGAAACCGAGGCCTTATTATTGGGCATTCCTTTAAAAACCAGGCACAATGAAGTTGCGCCATCGCAATTTGAGTGTGCCCCCATTTATGAAGAGATCAACCTGGCTATAGATCACAACCAGTTGTTAATGGATCTGATGGATAGAATTGCCAAACGCCATAATTTTAAAGTGTTGCTGCATGAAAAACCTTATGCGGGCATCAACGGCTCCGGCAAGCATAATAACTGGTCGCTGATCACTAATGCAGGCAAAAATTTGTTATCGCCGGGCAAGACACCGAAAAACAACCTCATGTTTCTTGCTTTTTTTGTTAATACCATAAAAGCGGTTTATGAACATGCGGATTTATTAAGGGCCTCTATAGCTTCTGTAAATAATGATCACCGCTTAGGTGCAAATGAGGCGCCTCCGGCAATTATTTCCATCTTTTTGGGATCTCAGCTAAATGATCTTTTAGATGAAATAGAAACGTCGAGAATCAGCAAAAAAATAAAAGATGATGCCTTATTATGGCAAGGCATACCTAAAATTCCTCAAATATTAAAGGATAACACCGACCGCAACCGTACATCGCCATTTGCCTTCACCGGTAACAAATTTGAACTGCGTGCTGTAGGTTCGTCAGCCAATTCCGCCAGCCCGATGACCATATTGAACGTTATTATGGCTGAACAGCTTAAAAAGTTTAAATATGATGTGGATAAACTGATAAAAAAAGGCGAAAAGAAAGATGTTGCCTTGCTTATCGTGCTTAAAAAGTATATTAAAGAATCAAAAAATATAAGATTTGAAGGAAATGGATATAGTGAGGAGTGGGAAAAAGAAGCCGAAGCAAGAGGCCTGGCAAATGTAAAGACTACGCCAAAAGCACTCGATGCATTTATATCAGATAAATCGGATATTTTATTTGAAGAAACAGGTGTATTTACAAGGCGAGAGGCACATGCCCGTCACGAAATATTACTGGATGCCTTTTATAAAAAACTTCAAATAGAGGCCAGGGTTATCGGTGAAATGGGGATTAATATTATCCTTCCGGCCGCAATTGCCTACCAAAGCAAATTGGTTGAGAATGTAAGGGGCTTAAAAGACCTGGGATTAGATAAGGATACCTATAAAGCGCAATTAGACATTATCACCAAAATGGCCGAACATATAAATATTGTTAAATCGGACATTGAAGCAATGGTAGACGCACGCAAAAAAGCCAATACAATTGAAAACATCCGTGATAAAGCAATAGATTACGATGAGAAAGTTAAACCATACTTCCAGTCTATCCGCTACCATGTAGATAAGCTGGAACAGTTGGTTGACGATTCCATGTGGCCGTTGCCAAAGTTCCGCGAATTATTATTTATTAAATAAGAACTGGAGCCTTCTCAATCCGGGAAGGCTTTCTTTTTTAAACATTTGAAAACAAATCAGCCTCGCGATGCTGCCTGATAAATTCTGCCCGGTATTTTGTTAGCAATGCAGACTTTGATATAAAGCCAATAAAAACGCCATCTTTGGTAACCGGCAACTGCCAAACATCCAGTTTATCAAACAACTCCATTACATTGCTTACCGGCTGCTCATAATCTATTATAGCCGGTGGGATTACCATAATCTCCCCAACGGTGTCAATATCATTGGTACTCATATCGAATAGCTGTTTCCTGATCTGATCGAGCCATATCACACCTTCCAGTATCCCCTTGTCGTCAATTACCGCAAAAATATTTGCGTTTGTTTGAGACAATAATTTAAAAAAGTCATTAATTTTTGTTTTGCTGCTTAACCCGATGAACTGCCTATTTATTATACTGCTGATGGCAATTGCATTTAACATATCATAATCCTGATCGGGAAAAATATTTTTTTCATGGATCAAATCATGCCAGTACATGTTGTGCGGATTAAACAGCCTGGCAATTATATAGGATATGGAAGCAACAATCATTAACGGGATGAATAAAACGTAGCCACCGGTTATTTCCGCTATTAAAAATATGGCAGTCAATGGCGCATGTAACACACCGCTCAATGCACCGGCCATGCCCACGGCTACAAAATTGCTGGTATTTAAATGAATAAGCCCGGTTTGGTTTACGCTAAATGCCACAAATAAACCTAAAAAAGCCCCCGTAAACATAGTTGGCGCAAACGTTCCGCCATTACCGCCGGCACCGATGGTAATGCCGGCCGTTATTATTTTCATAAAAACCATACTCGCTATAAAAACTATCATTACTACAGGGTGGGAAAGCCAGGAACTGAAGAACAATTCCTCTTTAAGAGAATTGACGTTACCGTTAAGTATGGCTTGAAGATAATGATATCCCTCGCCAAAGAGTGCAGGAAAAACCATTATTATCAGGCCCAAAAAAAGCCCGCCGGCCAGAGCTCTGACATACCTGTTTTGTTTTTTTAGTATTCCTTTTTCAAGAAATCCACCTACTTTTGATATATAAACCGAGATCCAGCCGCTAAACAATCCCAATACAACATAAAACGGCAACGCACTTAGCGCCCATCCCTCAGTAACCAAATGAAATAATTGACCGGAGTATAAAAGCTTTGAAACAACAACGCCTGTGGCGGATGCAATTAATAAAGGAATAAAAGTTGGAATGGTAATTTCCCCGATAAGTATTTCGAGCGAAAATAATACACCGGCTATCGGACTGTTAAATACGGCAGCGATACCAGCCGAAGAGCCCGCTGCCAATAAAACAGTTTTTTCGTAGGGACTAAGGTTAAAAAACTTCCCTGTATTTGAGCCGATGGCCGCTCCGGTACTAACAATGGGCGCCTCCAAGCCAGATGAGCCGCCAAAGCCTACGGTTAACGAACTGGTAATTAAATGCGAATAAATATTATTATACCTGATATTTGACCGGTTTCGTTTGATGTTAACCAATATGTTTCCTATCCCTTTTTGAATCCGGTCTTTATTAATTAAATGCTGATAAACAACTGTTAAAAAGATACCCAGTGCAGGTAAAAAAACATAGATGATGTGATATGGAAGATGCGAAGATATATTCCTGCTGATGGCTTCCATGGTATGAACCAAAAACTTTAAAGCGATAGCAGCCAGACCAGCAAAAAAACCGACAAACACGCTGCAATAAATTAAA